>JASLES010000104.1 GCA_030151005.1 Silvimonas sp. | reverse complement strand
CCCAAGGTCTCCCTCCACTCCTTCGGCGCTGGGCTTTAACGGGGGAGGAAAGTCAAAAACAACTGCAACCCCAACAGCAACAGCTTCGAGTTGCATGGTCGAAGGCCAAAAAAAAGGACACCTAAGGTGTCCTTTTTTGTTGGCTCGATCAGCCTGATTACAACTCCACTTGCATCCCCATTTCCACCACGCGGTTCGGTGGAATCTTGAAGTAGCTGGTCGCGCGCGTGGCATTGCGGGTCATCAAAGAGAATACCTTGCGCCGCCACCAGGCCATGGCCGGGTATTTGCCTTCGACGATGGTCTCGCGGGAGAGGAAGAACGACGTCTGCATCGGGTCAAAATCAAGCTCCGGCTGCAGTTCTCCTACTTGCTTCAAAATGGCCGGAACAGAGGGTTCTTCCTTGAAACCATAGGTGGCAATCACCTGATAGAAACTCTCACCCAGTTTGGGTACGACTACCTTTTCACGCTTGGCCACAAACGGGATGTCTGCCGTGCGGATGGTCAGGAACACGACTTTCTCGTGCAGTACCTTGTTGTGCTTGAGGTTATGCAACAGCGCATGCGGGACAGAGTCTGCGCTGGTAGTCATGAAAATGGCCGTGCCTTCCACCCGTTGCGGTGGGGCAGCTTCCAGGCTTTCTACAAAACCTTGCAGCGGCAACTCGCCCTCACGCAGGCGATCGCCCAGCAAGGTGCGGCCGCGCTTCCAGGTGGTCATCAGGGTGAAGATAAACAGGCCCATTACCAGCGGTACCCAACCGCCGTCCGGCAGTTTAAGCATGTTGGAACTGAGGAAGATCAGATCGACCACCAGGAAACCGATCAGCACCACGCGGAACAACGCCTTGCGGCCGGCGTCCAGCGTTTTACCCAGTACGTTAAAGGCCAGCAGCGTGGTCATCACCATGGTGCCGCAGACCGACAAGCCGTAGGCAGACGCCAGGTTGTCAGAAGTACGGAAAGCCAGCACCAGCAAAATCACCGCCACCATCAAGAACCAGTTGATCTGCGGCACGTAAATCTGGCCGATTTCCTGGTCGGAGGTGTGATCAATATCCACACGCGGGCAATAACCCAGCTGTACCGCCTGGTTGGTCATGGAGAACGCACCGGAGATCACGGCTTGCGAGGCAATCACGGTGGCAGCAGCCGCCAGAATCACCAGCGGGGCCAGTGCCCACTGTGGGGCCAGCAAGAAGAACGGGTTCTTGATGGCGGCCGGATTGTGCAAGAGCAACGCGCCCTGGCCGAAGTAACACAAGACCAGCGATGGCAACACAAGGCCAAACCACGCAATCTTGATGGACTTCTGGCCAAAGTGCCCCATGTCGGCGTAGAGCGCTTCGCCCCCGGTCACCGACAGCACCACCGCGCCCATGATGATGAAGCCGCGCAGCGGGAAATCGGCAATAAAGCGCGCACCATAAAGCGGGTTGATTGCGGCAAAGACTTCCGGCGCATGAACAATGCTGCGCAGCCCCATCACCGCCAGGGTCAGAAACCAGAACACCATGATCGGGCCGAAGAACTTGCCCACCTTGCTGGTGCCATGGCGCTGAATGGCAAATAGCGCCACCAGCACAATAATGGTCAGCGGCACGATATACGGATCAAGCGTGTGGGAAATGACGCTGATCCCTTCAAACGCCGAGAGAACGGAAATGGCGGGCGTGATAATGCCGTCACCATAAAAGAGGGAGGCCCCAAAGATGCCCAGCCCCATTAACAACAAACCTTTGCGCGAACGCGGGTCCAGGTCACGCAGTGCCAGCGCCATCAGCGCCAGAATACCGCCTTCGCCCCGGTTGTCGGCACGCATGATCACAACCACATACTTGGCCGAGACCACGATCATGATCGCCCAGAAAATCAGCGACAGAATGCCCAGGATGTTTTCCGCGTTGATCGGCAGGTTGCCGTGTGCGGTCAGACAGGTTTTAAGGGTGTACAACGGGCTGGTACCGATATCCCCGTACACCACGCCAATAGCGCCAACAGTCAACCCGGCAAGCCGGGAAGCGGAAGGAGCCTGGCCATGATTTGCGCCCATGCTGCAGGAGTCTCTTGATATTGAATCGGGTAAATTATTTATAAAGCTTCAAGCGCCGCGATTATAGCCCCGGCTTACAGCTGTAGCCCCGAACTATCCGGCTACAGGTGCGGCAACGCAACAAAGACCCGTTGCCAGTCAAAACAGGGGCCAGGGTCCGTCTTGCGCAATGGTGCGATATCGTTATGTCCCACTATGGCACGCAGCGGCCAGGTTTGCGCCAGTCGCGTTGCCAGGGTGATTAACGCGGCATATTGCGCGTCGGTAAATGGCGTGTGATCCGTGCCTTCCAGTTCGATGCCAATGGAAAAATCATTGCATCGTTCTCGCCCCTGCCAGTCTGACACGCCAGCATGCGCGGCCCGTTGCGACACGGGGACAAACTGCACCACTTCGCCGTCACGCCGGATAAAAAAATGGGACGACACCCGCAATGCGCCGAGATCGGCAAACAGCGGATGATCAGCGGGGATGCTGTTGGTAAAGAGGCGCTCCACCAGATCGCTGCCAAACTCGCCAGGCGGCAAGCTGATGTTGTGGACCACCAGCAGATCAATGGTCATGCCATCCGGGCGGGCGTCGCAGTTGGGGCTGGGCACCTTTCTGGCAGCCAGGTACCAGCCCGCCGGATCAAACGCCCCAGTCATCTGTGCCACCACAGGCTGGCAACCAGGGCGGCTAGCAGCACGGCGATCACGCCCAGCAACCAGTTGCGTTTTTTCTGTTCCCACATCAGGCCCTGATACCCGGTGACCAGCAGTTCCGTGGTGTTCTGGTTGGCCAGATCGTTGAGTTTGCGCGGCAGCGTGGGCAGCATGGCCGCCCACAGCGGGGCTTCATGCTTGATATTACGCCACAGGCCACGCCAGCCAATCTGCTCGTTCATCCAGCGTTCAAGGAAGGGCTTGGCGGTTTTCCAGAGATCCAGATCCGGGTCTAACTGGCGGCCCAGGCCTTCAATATTGAGCAACGTCTTTTGCAGCAGCACGAGTTGCGGCTGGATTTCCACATTGAACCGGCGCGAGGTCTCAAACAAGCGCAGCAGCACCTGCCCAAACGAGATTTGCGAGATCGGCTTGTCAAAGATGGGTTCGCACACGGTGCGTACTGCGGCTTCCAGCTCCTCAACGCGCGTCTCTTTGGGCACCCAGCCTGACTCGATATGCGCAGCGGCAACACGGTGATAGTCGCGGTTGAAAAACGCCAGGAAATTGATGGCCAGATATTGTTTATCGACTTCAGACAGCGTGCCGACGATGCCGAAATCCAGCGCAATATAGCGGTTATCCGCAGCCACAAAGATGTTGCCCGGGTGCATGTCGGCATGGAAAAAACCGTCACGGAAGACCTGGGTGAAGAAGATCTCCACGCCATAAACCGAGAGTTTTTTCAGATCAATACCGCTGGCACGCAGTTCTTCTACGCGGCCCACCGGAATGCCATCCATCCACTCCAGCGTCAGCACCTGGCGTGCGCACCAGTCGTAGAAGACTTCTGGCACGATCAGCATGTCTGAACCGATGAAATTGCGACGCAATTGCGAGGCGTTGCCGGCCTCGATCATCAGGTCGAGTTCGTCGTGCAGATATTTGTCGAATTCGGCCACAACTTCTTTGGGGCGCAGCCGCTTGCCATCGGCAAACAGCCGCTCTACCAAGCCGGCCATGACCCGCAACAGCGCCAGATCACTTTCGATAATGGGCAAGATGCCCGGGCGCAGTACTTTGACCGCAACATTGCGGCCATCCGGCAAGGTAGCCCGGTGCACTTGGGCAATCGAGGCAGAGGCCACCGGGGTGCGGTCAAACTGGCCGTAGAGTTCGGACACGGGCCGCTTGAGGCTGCTTTCAATCACCGCGACCGCAATATCACCAGAGAACGGCGGCACGCGGTCCTGCAAGAAGGCGAGCTCATCGGCAATATCCGCCGGCAGCAGGTCACGCCGGGTCGAGAGCACCTGACCAAATTTGACGAAAATCGGGCCCAGCGCTTCCAGTGCCAGCCGCAGCCGGACGGCCCGCGGTTGTTCCAGCTTGCGCCAGAAAAACAGGATGTTGACCAGCCGGGAGAGGCCGTGCACGCGCTCGTGACCGAGCAGGAATTCATCCAGCCCATAGTGGATGACCACGCGGGCAATTTTAATAAGGCGGAATATCCGCATGCGTATCCATTTATCCCGTCCCCAAAGGCGTGGGGACGTGTATTTGATCAGTTAAATCCAGACCTGGCGCGGTCAGAACGACTTCACCGTCAGTCTTTCCAGCCGGGCTTCCAGCCGGGCCAGATCATCGCGCAAGGCATCTACATCGGTACAGAAGGTGTCGACATGGCGCTTGGTGACCACCAGCGGCGCTTCATCACGCCAGTATTCGGTCAGTTCAATCAGCAAGCGCGAGCCGATGGCGCCTGGAATACCGCCAATTTTGCCGGCGATCCAGGTGATGCGGTTGGCGGCGACATCGCCCACCAGTTGCGAAAGTTCTTCTGCCATATCCCAACGCAGTTTGGCCAGCACCTGGCCCACGGCCGCCGCCAGTTCTGCATCGCCGTTCAACCCCACTTTTTTGCTGGCCGCATCACGGTCAAACAACCAGGTAGTGAAGAAGGTGGGCGACAGCAAAATACTGGCTTCAGCCAGACCCGTGGAGGACGCCACCGTGCCATCCGCCCCAATGATCAGCGTGCCCGACAAAACCGGCAGTACCAGCCGGATCACACGGCCCTGCCAGGGCGCCAGTGCCGTGCGGGCCGCTTCATCGTGGGCCAGCATGCGGTTCAGGATCGTGGCAAGCATCAATACGGACCTCATTTAAACGGGACATGACCATGCCCGCCGCAGCGGACAAACCTGAAATTCATCCAAGCTCACTCAAGCACCCACCCTGCGACCCGGTGTAACGCGTCGGCTGGTACACCACGCAACGCGTTTCTGAGAGACGCAAGTGCGCGTAGAACAACCAGCGTGGGCCGGATTGCGGCTTTAGATCTTGATGCCCTTGTGCAGGGCAACCACGCCCGCCGACAGATTGTGGTAATCCACTTTGGCAAAGCCGGCATCAAGCATCATGCCCTTGAGCGTTTCCTGATCCGGGTGCATACGAATGGATTCTGCCAGGTACTGGTAAGAATCGGCATCGTTGGCCACCAGCTTGCCCATGAATGGCAACAGCTTGAAAGAGTACAGATCGTAGGCAGGCTTGAGCGGTGTCCAGACTTTGGAGAACTCCAGCACCAGCAAACGGCCACCTGGTTTGAGCACGCGGTACATCTCTTTGAGCGCCGCGTCTTTATGCGTCATGTTTCTGAGGCCAAAAGCCACAGACACAATGTTGAAGTAGTTATCCGGAAACGGCAGCTTTTCGGCATCACACAAAGCCACCGGCGTGGCCACGCCGGCATCCAGCAAGCGGTCACGGCCTACACCCAGCATGGAACTGTTGATGTCGGTCAGCCAGACTTGCCCTTTCTTGCCCACTTTCTTGCAGAACGCTTTGGACAGATCACCCGTACCGCCAGCGATATCGAGCACCTTGTCGCCGGGCTTTGCGCCACTGGTTTCAATGGTGAAGAACTTCCAGGCGCGGTGCAGACCGGCGGACATCAGGTCGTTCATCACGTCATATTTTTGCGCGACGGAATGAAAAACCTCGGCCACTTTCTGGGCTTTTTCTGATTCGTCGACCGTCTTGTAACCAAAGTGCGTGGTGTTATCGCTCATAGCGTGCTCACAGTCTTGTCAATTCATTGCGGGTCGCGGCTAGCGCCAGCGGCAGCCAGGTCATTCAGATAGGTTTGCCAGCGCACCGTTTGCTCCGCACCCAGTTCATACAGGTAAGCCCAGGAGAACAAGCCGGAGTCATGGCCGTCGTCAAACACCAGTTTGACAGCATAGTTGCCCACCGGCTCGATAGCCGTAATGGCGACGTTGCGCTTGCCCGTCTGCAACACTCCCTGCCCTACGCCGTGGCCCTGCACTTCGGCCGAAGGGCTAAAGACGCGCAGGTATTCACATGGCAGGACAAAGCGCTGGCCATCGTCAAACGCCACTTCCAGCTCACGCGAGGCGCGGTGCAAGCGGATTTCCACCGGGATGGCGCTGGAGGAGGTGAGTCCGGCCATACGTAGTTCCTTTTTTCTGCTCTGGGGCAGAGCGACCGTTCAAAGGCGCAATGATACCGCGTTGCCGCATGGGGCGCGATGGAGGGTTATTTGTCTGGCAGCAGAGAAGAGTATTAGCGCCTTGCGGCGCGGGTGTGAAAAGCATTGGATACCGGCGGTGGCCGGAGCACCCTACTTTCTTTGCTTCGCCAAAGAAAGTAGGCAAAGAAAGGCGACCCCAGCCTGGCGGCCCTCCGGGCTTCCCTCAGTCGGTCGGGAGCCTGAG
>JASLES010000060.1 GCA_030151005.1 Silvimonas sp. | reverse complement strand
GGTGCCCGTAGGCCCGCCACCCCGCGCCTACGTGCGCGCCCCGGTGATTGTCGAGCCCGCACCTGTGGTCGTCACCCCCGGCCCATGCTGCTGGCATCGCTATTAAGGAGGAAGAGATCATGAAATGGATACTCGCACTTATGCTGGCCGGGCTGCTTGGCGGTTGCGTGGTCGTACCCGCGCCGATCTACGTACCAGTACATCATGGTTATTGGCGGTGACGTTGGCTTGAGGTGTTGGATTGCCTGAGGCAGTTGTAGTTGGGGTTGCCGTTGCAGTTGCAGTTGCTTTTGATTTTTCTCCCCCGTTAAAGCCAAGCGCCGAAGAAGGACGGGAGACCCAAGGCTCCCGACCGACTGAGGGAAGCCCGGAGGGCCGCCGGGCTGGGGTCGCCTTTCTTTGGTTACTTTCTTTGGCGAAGCAAAGAAAGTGACGTGGGCCCGGCACCCCGGGTATCAAAACGCCTTTCAACCCCGCGCCGCAAGGCGCTAACACGCCCCCCAAATCCACGCAGCAAAAACCCGGCTACAACATCAAAATCATCAATTCTTCATCATAAAACGTCCCATCCACCAGGATGGCATCCGGCTCCCGCCCATACAGCTTGAACCCCAATTTCGAATACAAATGCTTCGCCCGGGCATTGTCAGAACGCACATTGAGAAGCACCTGGCGTACACCCTCCCACTCGCGTGCGGTGTTGATGGCGGCATTCATCAACGCAGTGGCATAACCCTTGCCACGTGCCTGGGCATTGACGAACACGCCGACCAGCAACACCTTGTGCGCCAGTTTGCGGCGAGGGTCCTGCACCAGACCAATAATCCCCACCAGTTCGTCGTCTTCAAATGCGCCCAGCACCTGATTATGCCCATCGGGGGCAAGGCGTTTTTCCAGCTCCAGCGGCGTCAGCGTGATGATTTCTTCTTGCACCGTAGGCATGAAAGACGTGGGCGAGTCGGCCAGCGCGGCCAGCCGCAAAGAACGGTAAAGCTGGGCATCGACAGGGGTCAGGCGACGGATGTGCATCAGGGGTCCTGAATAGAAGATGAGCAATTTTGCCCTGGACTTGCCTTAAAGGTACACACAGCACGACACAAAGTCGGTGCGCAATCGCGTTTCTTGGCCGCCGGACGCACCAGATCCCGAGTCCAAACCATAAAAAAGCCGGTCATCAGACCGGCTTTTCATTCATGTTGATGATGTAGCATCACCAGTTGTTGTCATCGTTGCCGATGTCCATGGCGCTGTCAGAAAAACCGCCGCCGCTGTCGCTGGTGTCCCAACTGCTGCCATTACCAAAATCAACGGGTTGGGTTTCCAGTTGCTGATCGACGTTGGCACTGCCGGCACCATTTTCGTAGATGTAGGTGTTGTTCTCCACAATCTCGGAGCGACCGCCAAGGCCACCGTTGCGGTGATCCAGCATTTCTTCCACCAGCATGCCGGCGGCAAAACCACCGGCAGCGCCCATCAGACCAGCGCCAAGGCCACTACCACCCTGATTGACCACGACCGGGCCGCTACCAACCGGGCTGCCATAGTTATAACCGGCTGGGGCACCGTAAGGCTGGGCCGGGCCGGCATTGCCGGTAAATACGGCTGGATCCCGACGGCGTGTGGTCAACCAGATCAGGATGCCAAAACCAGCCACGACCAGAATGATGATGCCGCTCCAGCCAAAGCCGCTACTACGCTGCACAGGAGCCACTTGCGGTGCGGCGACGGTACGCGTGGTGGCGGCGGCCGGCTGGGCAGAGTTAAGCAGCTGCGCTTCAAACTTGCGGAATTTCTCCGGGCTGGTGAAGTGGATCTGCGGATCAATGGTTTTGGCTTTCAACGCCTCATTGGTGGCGTCGGCAAACTGACCGTTGTGCGCCAGCACCTCGGCATAAATGTAGTGAGCCTTGGCGTTATCCGGTTTGGCGGCCACGACGTCGGCCATCATGGTCTGGGCCTGGGCGAAATTGCCCTGTTTCACCGCGGCCTCAACGTCTTGCTCAGTTGGCACAGCAAAGGCGAGGGTAGTCGCCAATGCAAAAAACAGACTTGCTATCCAGCGCATGGTGTTTCTCCGTGGTCGGCAATGTTGCGTTTCAAAGTGACGCCGTAGCGTCACATGGCCGGGTTTTCAGAATGCAGTATCAACGGGCCTGCTTAAACAGGGCTTAAGCGATACCCCGGATGTGGGGTTCGTCACCCCGGTGCCGGTCTGACCGATTGCCGCCACCAGGCTATCCTGCACATATTGCATGCTGCACCGCCTATATCAGGGCTCTGACCATTTTTTTCGAGGGTTTACGTTGACGTCCGTCGCCGGTTTATCGCTCCGTTGGGGGCGGCTGTTGCTTTGCGTGGTGTTCTTCTGCCTGACCTTGCCTGCCATGGCGGTCACTTTGCCGGGGCTGGGCAAGCCTGCTGCGCCGCAGGCCAGTGCGGCGTCGGCGGTGGCGTTTGCCGCTTCCCTGGATAACGTGATCAACACGCTGGAAGATGACCAACGTCGTGATGCCCTGGTGGCAGAACTCAAGCGCATGCGCACCGTGGCCAGTGCAGTGGCGCAAGAGGCGCAGGCGCAGCAAAGCAGCGGTCTGCTTGGTCAGATGACCGGGTTGGCCCGCTGGATGGGCATGCAGACAGACATGATGCTGACCAATCAGGTGGCCTGGACCCAGCTGCTGCGCAACGCCTCTTGGGATTTCACCTCTCATGTGGAAGAAACACCGGGCCAGGGCGGCCGGGTAGCGCTGGGGTTTCTGGGGGGGCTGGGGGTATGGGCCGCTACCGCGTTCATTATCCGTTTTTGTGTTCTGCGCATTTTGCAGCGTTACGGCATGGCGCTGGAAATGCCGGCCGACCCCAGCACGGTGACCCTGTTGATCTACGCGGCACGGACCATTGTCCCGTGGGCGCTGGCATTGGTGCTGACGATGTATTTCACCAGCGACTGGTCTCATTCGGTCGGTGGGGCTTTTGCGTTTTTGCTAGCCTGGTGCATGTTGTGCGGAGCGGTGTTTGCGTCGTTTGCGCTGGCGTTTTTCTCATTGTGCGGCAAGGGGCATCGACGCCCGGCCGTGCGGGTGTTGTTGCGGCATAGTCCGCGCTGGCTGATCTTGTTTGGCGCCATGGCGGCGCTGAACGATGCCGCGGGTGATGTACGAACCCAACTGGCTCTGGGTTTGAATTTTTGTTTCTTTATCATCACCATCAGCCATCTGGTGAACGTGATGTTGCTGGCGGCGTTTTCCATCCGTTTTCGGCGGCCGGTGGCGCATTTGATCCGCAATAATCCGTTTGCCTTCCGCCACAAATTTCACACCGCCAGCGAAATTCTGCATTTTGCCTCGGTTGTCTGGCAATGGCCGGTGCTGATGGTGTCGGTGGTGGCCGGTTTAGGCATCTGGGGTAGCGCTGGCCGCAACGGGGCTTTGACGGATCAGGCGGTGCGCACCGTCGTGTGGCTGGTGCTGGCGGCCTTTGTCAGTATGTTGATCCATCGGCGTTATCAGGCCCGTTTACATCATCCGGGCTATGCCACGCGCCGTTCTGCTTATGTCCGGCGCATGCTGCAATTTGTGTTCATGGTACTCAATGTGCTCTGCTGGTTTGTGTTCTTTGAGCTCATTTTGCATACCTGGCATCACTCGCTGGCCGATGTAGCCAGGTTGACCGTGGGCGGCCGGCGCATGGGGCAGGTGTTTTTCAGCATTGCCACCACTTTGTTTGTGATGTGGCTGGTGTGGATTGTGCTGGACGCTTTCATGGAAGAGCGTATCGCCGGCCGGAGTGGCTATCGGCGAAATGAGCGGATATCCAATCGCGCACGCACCTTGCTGCCGTTGTTCCGCAATGCGTTGGTGGTGGTCATGCTGATGATTGCGCTGATCTTGTCGCTGGCTAATCTGGGCATCAACGTGAACCCGTTGCTGGCCGGTGCCGGCGTGATTGGTCTGGCGGTCGGCTTCGGGGCGCAAGCGCTGGTGCAGGATTTGATCACCGGCGTGTTCATTCTGGTAGAAGACACCATTGCCGTGGGCGATACCATTGATGCTGGCGGCCATGTCGGGACGGTAGAGGGGCTGACCATCCGTACTGTGCGCATCCGGGATGTCCAGGGCGCGGTGCATTCGGTGCCATTCAGCCAGATCAAGGTCATCAAAAATATGGGGCGGGATTTTGCCTATGCCGTGTTTGATATTGGCGTGCCTTACGATGCGGATATCGACAAAGTACTGCAGATCATGCGCGATACCGGCCGCGAAATGAGCCACGATGTGTCGTGGCGACATCTGCTGCTGGCGCCGCTGGAAGTACAAGGGCTGGAACGCTTTGACGCCAGTGCGCTGATCGTGCGCGCGCGTTTCCGGACTCGTCCGCTGCAACAGTGGGATGTTGCGCGGGCGTATAACCTGCGCCTGAAAAAGAACCTGGATCGTGCGGGGATCAGCATGCCGTATCCGCAAATGGATATCCGCGTGAATGGCAGTCTGGATCTGCCCGAGCGCGCCACCAGTCAGCCCTTGACCGGCCCGACCCGGCCAGATCAACCGGGCACAACGCCGGCGTGAAGTGATGCATAGCGAGGCCCCAAAAAATCAACGGCGCTCAAGGCGCCGTTGATTTTTTTCTGCGAAGTAGTTTGCCAGGACCTACTTGTTTGGCGTGGCCGGCACGGCCGCCGCAATCTCTGCGGCCAGCTTGCCCAGCGCCCGTTCATGCGCCATGGCCATGGCGGCATAACCGGTGCCCTGCACGGGTTCTTCAAACGTGTTACGGCCACTCTTCACCGGGGTATTGGTTTTATCCAGAATCTGCCAGGTTGCTTCCAGTACCGCTTTTTGATCTTGCCAGGATTCAAAGCGTTGCACGGTGACGCTGATGGTCCAGGTGGTGCTGGGCAACGGTAATTGCGGCCAGGTAGAGACATTGGGTGTACCCAGCATGCGCGAGAGATCCGCCGCCAGCGTGGCCGGAATTTGCGCTTTGAGCGGCGCGGCCCAGCGTTGTTGTTCCAGCAGGGCCAGGCTGTTAT
>JASLES010000358.1 GCA_030151005.1 Silvimonas sp. | reverse complement strand
GGGGATGGCTTTCCTGGTTTTTGCGACTTCTTTTGCTGGGTGTGCAGTGTTATCGAAGGCTTGAAGAAAGCTTTGGGCGCACACCGGCGTTTTGCCATCCAGGGCAATATTCCATATTTGCGGCAACGGTATAAATACCATTTGCTCAAAATCAAGTTTTTTCATCTAATAGTTGCGCCCGTAATACCAGTCGCTTGCTGTGGCATACGCAACTTGACCCGTTCTCCCCTTGGGTTGACGTGCGAAGCATGTGTAAACCCGCGTCTAACCATAAGACGTAGCCGACGTCGCTAAGGCTCATCTGCCTGTCTGTGGCGCAGCTAGTACAATGATCTGCCCGTTGCCTGACCAACCCGCAATCCCCGTACCATCGTTACTCCTGTTTCGTCCTCCATTTTGCACCGGCGGCTTATCCTGCCGGACGCGTCACGCAAGTCCGTTTTCTGTAACTCTTTCTGACTAGAACCAGCATGCCAAACTTGATCGGTCGTGCCCGCAACTGGCGGGGACTCTGGGGGGTCTTGCCCATTCTTCTATCCGGATGCCAAGGGGGCATCCTCGACCCGAAAGGCCAAATCGCCGCGGACGAGAAATCCCTCATCATCACGGCAACCGTGTTGATGCTGCTGGTCGTTGTGCCGGTCATCATCCTCACCTTTGTGTTCGCGTGGAAATACCGCGCCAGCAACACTGCTGCTGAATACAAACCCAAGTGGTCTCACTCCGGCAAGATTGAAGCTGTGGTCTGGATTATTCCGATCATCATCGTGACCGGTTTGTCGATCCTGTCGTGGAAATCCACGCATAAGCTTGACCCGTATCGTCCGCTGGAGTCCGCCGTGGCCCCGGTGAATGTCGAAGTGGTCTCGCTGAACTGGAAATGGCTGTTCATCTACCCGGATCTGGGTATCGCTACGGTGAACGAACTGGCCTTCCCGAAAGACACTCCGGTTAATTTCCGCATTACCTCTGATGCCGCGATGAACTCGTTCTTCATCCCGCAACTGGGTGGCCAGATTTACGCCATGGCCGGCATGGAAACCAAACTGCACCTGACCGCACAGGAAGCCGGTACCTATCACGGTATTTCGGCCAACTACTCGGGCGCGGGTTTCTCTGGCATGAAGTTCAACGCCATCGCAACCGAAACCCCTGAGCAGTTCAATGCCTGGGTGGCTCACGTCAAGGCAACCGGCAAACCGCTGGATGCGCAAGGCTATATCGGTCTGACCACGCCGAGCGAGAACAATCCGGCTGCGTACTACACGTTGGCCGAGCCGCGCCTGTTCCCGGCCGTACTGCATAAGTACATGGCTGGCCGCCAGTCGATGGCAGCATCCGATGAAGAGATCAAGGTGGCCGAGTTGAGCCGTGTTCTCTGCAAAACACCAACCCTGGCACCTGTGAAGGAGTAACGATAGATGTTGCTGGGCAAACTTACTCTGGACGCCATCCCGTTCCATGAACCCATCGTGATGGGTGCATTGGGTGGCGCCGGCCTGATGGGTCTTGTTGTGCTGTCCTTGATTACCAAGTTCGGCAAATGGGGCTACCTGTGGCGCGAATGGCTCACCTCGGTGGACCACAAACGCATTGGCGTAATGTATATCGCCGTTGCACTCGTCATGTTGCTGCGCGGCTTTGCCGATGCGCTGATGATGCGTTCGCAACTGGCCATGGCTACCGACGGTGCCATGGGCGTATTCCCGCCGTCTCACTATGACCAGATCTTTACCGCGCACGGCGTGATCATGATTATTTTCATGGCCATGCCGTTCATGACGGGTCTGATGAACATTGTTGTGCCGCTGCAGATTGGCGCGCGCGACGTGGCCTTCCCGTTCTTGAACTCGCTGTCGTTCTGGCTGCTGGTGGCCGCTGCGATTCTGGTGAACCTGTCGCTGGGCGTGGGCAACTTTGCCCGTACCGGCTGGGTTGCCTATCCGCCGCTGGCTGAACTGGCGTTCAGTCCGGATGTCGGGGTGGACTATTACACCTGGGCGCTACAGATATCAGGGATAGGGACGACGCTAACCGCGGTTAACTTCCTTGTGACCGTGATCAAGATGCGTGCCCCGGGCATGAAGCTGATGCAAATGCCGATCTTCACCTGGACCTGCACCTGGGCCAACGTGCTGATCGTGGCTTCCTTCCCGATCCTGACCGGCGCTCTGGCCATGCTGAGCCTGGACCGTTACATGGACTTCCACTTCTTCACCGCTGAAGCGGGTGGTAACGCCATGATGTATCTGAACCTGTTCTGGGCTTGGGGTCACCCTGAAGTCTACGTGCTGGTTCTGCCT
This sequence comes from Silvimonas sp., assembly GCA_030151005.1. Taxonomy (GTDB): domain Bacteria; phylum Pseudomonadota; class Gammaproteobacteria; order Burkholderiales; family Chitinibacteraceae; genus Silvimonas. Next base: position 252 of record JASLES010000358.1, on the reverse strand, counting down.
GCCTTTGGTATTTTCTCTGAAGTGGTTTCGACCTACTCGGGCAAGCGTCTGTTTGGTCACACTTCCATGATCGTGGCTTCCGGCGCGATCACCGTGCTGGGCTTTATGGTGTGGCTGCACCACTTCTTCACCATGGGTTCGGGCGCCAACGTGAACGCGTTCTTCGGTATCGCCACCATGGTGATTTCCGTGCCGACCGGCGTGAAGCTGTTTAACTGGTTGTTCACCATCTACAAGGGCCGTCTGCGCTTT
>JASLES010000058.1 GCA_030151005.1 Silvimonas sp. | reverse complement strand
CTCGATGAAAATTTTGTCGAGGCCTTCCGCTTCAGCCTGTCTTTTTACCAGACCGGAACCGGGCACGACCATAGCCAGCTTCACATTCGCCGCTTTTTTGTGACCCTTGGCAACCGCCGCCGCCGCGCGCAAATCTTCGATTCGCGAATTGGTACAGGAGCCAATGAACACCTTGTCGATCTGGATCTGGTCGATCGGGGTATCTGCCTGCAGGCCCATGTACTGCAATGCGCGCTCCAGGCTGCCGCGCTTGACCGGATCAGCCTCATTGGCCGGGTTCGGCACAGCGCCGCGCACATTGGTCACTTGTTCTGGCGAGGTACCCCAGGTCACTTGCGGTTCGATCTCTGCCGCGTTCAGTTCAACCACCTTGTCGAACTGCGCGCCTTCATCGGACACCAGTGTTTTCCAGTAAGTCACGGCTTGATCCCACTGCGCGCCCTTGGGGGCATAGGTGCGATCCTTGAGGTAATCCACGGTTTTCTGGTCGACGGCCACCATACCCGCGCGGGCGCCGGCTTCAATCGCCATATTGCACAGGGTCATGCGGCCTTCCATCGACAAACTGCGGATGGTAGAACCACCAAACTCGACGGCGTAACCCGTACCACCAGCAGTACCAATCTTGCCAATGATGGCCAATGCTACATCCTTACCGGTCACACCACGGCCCAGCTCACCCTCTACCTTGACCAGCATGGCTTTGGATTTCTTGGCTGTCAGCGTTTGCGTGGCCAGCACGTGCTCCACTTCAGACGTACCAATACCATGCGCCAGCGCGCCAAAGGCACCGTGCGTAGAAGTATGGCTATCGCCGCACACCACGGTCATGCCCGGCAGCGTCGCGCCGTTTTCCGGGCCAACCACGTGCACGATGCCTTGCCGCAGATCCTTGAACGGAAAGTACGCCAGCGCGCCAAAATGCTTGATGTTGGCATCCAGCGTCTCGACCTGCAGGCGCGAGATCGGGTCTTTGATGCCTTCGTCCCAATGATCTGTCGGAGTGTTGTGGTCGGCAGTGGCCACCACAGAATCCACGCGCCAGGGTTTGCGGCCGGCCAGATTCAGGCCTTCAAATGCCTGCGGGCTGGTGACTTCATGCACCAGATGGCGGTCGATATAGATCAGACAGGTGCCGTCTTCTGACTCATGCACCACGTGGGACTGCCAGAGTTTGTCGTAAAGCGTCTGTGCCATGTGTTTCATCCCGGTTGGGCCGCGCTGTTTTCCAGTGCGGAGTGGTTGTGGTAACGGGCTGCAGAGTCACGCCCATTACCGCTTTAACTGTTTACGGGTTACAGCTTAGGCGCAAGATTTTGTGCTAACAAGGCAGGCGTTTATACTGGTATAAATACTAATTGGTAACAGGATGAGCAATGTCTATCCGCCGCAAGGAACTTGGCGAGTTCCTGACCGCCATGCGCCAGAAATGTGAACCCGCTGCGTTTGGTTTTCCGCTTGGACAACGCCGGCGCACACAAGGTCTGCGACGCGAAGAAGTCGCCCAACTGGCCGACATCAGCCCCACCTGGTACACCTGGATTGAGCAAGGCCGGGAAATCAGCGTATCGGGCAAGGCGCTGCACCGGCTGGCGCAGGCTTTACGGTTAGACAAAACCCAGCGTGCTTATCTGTTTGAGCTGGCCGGCCAGCGTGATTTGCAGCCCGCCACGCCAGAAGAAGAGATCGCCCCGGCCTTTTTGCAGCGCATCGTCGATGACTTTGCCATGCCAGCCTATGTCATGGGCCGGTACTGGGATGTCCTGGCCTGGAACAACGCCGCCGCACAGCTCTTTGGTGACTGGCTGGCGCCCGACACCGCGCCCAATATGCTGCGCTTTGTCTTTGCCAACCCGCACGCCCGTACATTGGTAGAAGACTGGGAGACCCGCGCCCAGCGTATCGTGGCCGAGTTTCGCGCTGACAGCCGAGACCAGGTGGATGACCCGGCCATGTTGCAACTGGTGGACAGTCTGCATCAGTCCAGCCCGGAGTTTGCCACCTACTGGAAACGCTACGATGTGCTGGAACGCCATGGCGGCCTGCGCGGCTTTAATCACCCGCAGCGCGGGCATCTGACCTTTAGCCAGGTCACCTTTCAGTTGGTCGACCAGGCGGATCTGAAACTGGTGTTGCTGACGTCAGCATGACAGCGTGCACAGCCGCTTTGACCCGGCCCCATCACATGCACATAATCAAGCGTCTCATCGGTGGAGTCGTCCATGCGTCTTGTTGCCTTGATCTGCTTTGCCACCCTCGCCCTGCCCGCACTGGCTGCGCCCAGCTGCCAGCAGGTCGCCAATGAACTGAACCAGCGTATCAAGCCCCGAGTGGACGCCAACCAGCTCGCGGCCACGCTCTCGGCACTGGGTCAGACGGGGCGTCTGCCAGACGCCTACATCAATAAACGTGGCGCCCAAAACGCCGGCTGGCAACCCGGTAGCGATTTGTGGCGCACACTACCGGGCAAATCCATTGGTGGTGATCGCTTTGGCAACTATGAGAACCGCTTGCCCAAAGGTCAGTACAAAGAAGCGGATCTGGATTATCGCGGCGGCAAACGCGGTGCAAAACGACTGATTTTCAGCAACGACGGCCATCGCTATGTCACCGTCGACCATTACCAGACCTTTACCGAGGTGCCACCATGTCAGTAAAAAAAGCCCGGCAAGTCACGCTTAGCCATGTGCTCACGCTGGACGACGTATACGATCAGTTTGCCACCCAACTGGCGCTGCCCGACTACTTTGGACGCAATCTGGACGCGCTCTACGATGTCCTGGCCGGTGAGGTGGATGGGCCGCTGCGCATTGTCTGGCAAGACGCCGGTGCCGCAGCCCAGGCCATGGGCAAGAAACACTACGCAGCAGTGATTGAGGTCTTCAACGATGTGGGTGAAGAACGCGATGATCTGGAAGTGGTCATCACCTGATCGACCCGCTTGTGTATTCAGCTATGTGTTCAAGGTTGCCAGCAATTCCAGTTCTTCCTGTGTAAACCCGGCCGCCAGTCGCGCTGCATGATTCATGGGGCCGCCAAACGGCGTGACGTACTCCCGGTACAGGGCAATAAAATGCGTCACCGGATCTACGCCGCGCTGCGCGCAGCACCAGCGATACCAGCGATTGCCAATTTCCACGTGACCAATCTCGTCCCGCAAAATAATGGCCAGGATATCCATGGCGCGGGTATCTCCCACCTCCCGCAGGCGCGCCTGAATGCCGGGAGTGACATCCAGCCCGCGCGCTTCCAGCACCCTGGGCACCAGAGCCATGCGGACCAGCACGTCATGATCCGTGCGCAGTGCCATTTCCCACAGCCCGTTGTGGGCCGGAAAATCGCCATAGTCAAAACCCAGTTCCTGCAGATAGTTGCGCAATAGCGTGAAGTGATACGCCTCTTCCTGCGCCACTTTCAGCCAGTCTTCGTAATACGCCAGCGGCATGTCACGAAAGCGATAGATCGCATCGAGCGCCAGGTTCACGGCGTTGAACTCGATATGCGCCAGCGCATGCAGTAAAGCGGCACGACCTTCCTGCGTACCCAGACCACGTTTGGGTACTTCCCGCGGCATCACCAACGCCGGTTTTTCCGGTCGGCCAGGCGCAGCCAAACGCTCCGGCGCAGGTGCGGACGGTGGCACTTCAGCCGCCGTCAGCGACCGGGTAAACGCCACTTTTTCGGCTGGATCACAGGCGCGCAAAGCACGGTCTACGAAGAATAGGAAATCAGACATTTCTTATAATTTTCAATAAGTTCGCATCAGCAAACCGTGATTAATCACAAAGCAAAATCAGGAATAGTCACGTATTCCTATTGGCATATGACGATAAGATGACGTCATAGTTTTTTAGCCATCCAGCATGGCAATACAAGGAGGCCTACCATGGCGAATACAGTTGTTAACCCACGGGAAGTCCGCCGCCAGCTCGGAATGAATCAGCAAGAATTCTGGAGCAAGATCGGCGTAACCCAAAGTGGCGGTTCCCGCTACGAAAGCGGCCGCAATATGCCGCGCCCGGTTCGCGAACTTTTGCGAGTCGTCCATATTGAGCAGATCAACCTGGAAGAACTGACCCGGGAAGATTTTCAGGTCATGCGCTACCTGCGCGAACACAAGCCTGAACTGCTGGACACCTTGCGTGCCGCTGCACGTGAACGCGACAAGCATCAAACCCGTTTTACCATGGCCGGTGCAATGGCCCGTTAAACGCTGCGGGGCCCCTACGGCCCCTGAGCGACTGACAAAATTGAACCAGCTACGCCGGCAAAGTGAGGCCGGGCAATTTTGTCAGTCGCTCTAGATGCTGAGTTTGACCTCAAGACCCTGAGCCGAAATCCTGTCGGCCAGGGTCTTCATCCATTCAACCGGCGCTGCGCGCAAACGCGGAGCCTCTGGCTGCATGGAAGGCCGTGCAAGGCCATACAACAGCACACCCTTCAAACCAGGCGCCTGCGCTTTCAGTTCCGCCGCGAATGCGACATAGGCAGACACCTCTTCAGCGTCTGGCAACGCGCCATCCAGTTCAAACATACAGGTTTGCAACCAGGTGGCACAGCGTTCGCTGGCAGCGATCAAGTGGCGGACAACCGCAGCCCGATTCAGTTGCACCTGGTTGACCAGGGCAAAGCCGTCTTGTGGCGCACGGTCTACCTTGAACCACAATTCACCATTGATACGCCCCATCTGCGCCACGACATCCTGGACTTCTGGTTTGTATAACTGGCTGCCATTGGTGATCAGCACGATCTTGATTTGCCCCAGCAGGCCGAACGCCTGCAGCTGCCGTTCAACAATGGCTAGCGCGTGGCCAAACTCCGGACTCATGGTGGGCTCGCCATTACCAGAAAACGCAACGTCATTGAGACGGCGTAGTTCTGGCGGCACACGCTCTTGCATGAAGTCGCCATCGACAATCTGATGGAGCATGGTGGCCAGTTCGTCTTCCAGCTGCAACAGGTCAATGGGCGGCGGCCCGCCGCGCTTCAGATCCGGTACCTGGCAGTACAGGCAACGCCAGTTACAGGCATTGTTCGGATTCAGATTGATGCCGATAGACACGCCGCCAGCACGGCGGGAAACCACCGGGTAAACATAAGTAAAACCTGCGCTGTCGCGGGAGTGGTCAGACACCCGCAACACGCGCACCGGAAAACCGTCAGCCATGTGCCTGGGCTCTCACCAGCAAAGTGGGAATACGCGTATGGCGCATAACGCCTTCAGCCACGCTGCCCAGCAACAGATGCGTCAAGCCGCTGTAGCCATGTGTGCCCATGACAATCACGTCCGCATTCCATTCGGCCGCATCGTCCACGATGGCACGGGCCAGATTGCCGCCCCAGGCCTCCAGCAAGCCTGACTCGCAATTGACGTTTTGCTGTTTCAGGGCATCCGCGTATTTGACGAGGAGTTGCTCACCACTCTTGCGCAAGGAGTCTTGAAGTTGAGGCACATCAAGGAATTCGTTGGCACTCCACGCAAATTGCGCCAGATCAATAACATGCACCAACCGAACGACGGCCTTCTGATCTATTGCAAGACGAATGGACTCACGCAATGCTGCAGCACTGGTATCACTGTCATCCACCGGAACAAGAATGCGCTGATACATACAACCTCCCGTTGCTTGAATTGCGGTTTCATAGAGAAGTCTAGCAGATCGGCGCCAGGCGGTTGCGGGGACCAGGGCATCCGCATACACTCGATTGGCATGTAAATTTTGCAGCTTTTATAAGATGACCAGAATCAAACTCACTCCGCCTGAACAAATTGACCTGACTGTGGAACTCGATATCCGGGTCACTGATCTGAACTACGGTGCACATCTGGGCAACATGGAGCTATTGGGCATGTTGCATGAGGCGCGGGTGAAATATCTGGCGCATTACGGAAATACCGAATTGGGGGATGCTCATACCCCCGGCATCATTCTTAATGACGTTGCCATGACGTTTCACAGCGAAGGGTTTCTGGGTGAACGCCTTGCGATTGCCATGACTGCCGCTGAACCCTGGCGGGCAGGCTATGTTCTTTACTATGTGGTGCATGCCGTCAAAGACGGCGTGGCACCACGACTGGTTGCAACAGCGCGGACCGGTATTGCGTTCTTTGACTACGCTTCACGCAAACTACAGAACATGCCCAAGGCATGGTCGGACCGGCTCAATATCGACAGGACTGAAACAACATGAAAAAGTACCCGAACAATAGCGCTGAGGCGATGGCCCGCATTCTGGTCATGCAAATGATGTGCGATGGCAACTTTGACCCGGCCGAAATCGACGAACTGGAACACCTGCGCGTCTACGAAGCCCTGGGCATCAGCCGCAAAGCGTTTATCCAGGTGTTCCAGGAATACTGCGACGACGTCTCTGATGACGCGTCTGAAGACGGCAACATTCGCCTCGTGGACCGCGAACGCATCGACCAGTTGCTCGACACCGTTGATGACCAGCGCAAGCGCCTGATGCTGGCTGCCATTGCACTGGGCATTGCCAAATCTGACAACGACTTTTCCAATGTCGAACTGGCCGTATTCCGCCATATGCTCAAACACTGGCGCCTGAATCTGGAAGACCTGCAAACCGCGTTTGCTGCCTGACAGATTTGCCCGGCCACCCGCGCCGGGTTGTACCGCACACGATCTGCATCCAGCCTGAATCAAGTTGGCGTCACCGATAGATTCAACAGTCAGGCTGGATCGTAATATCAAATAAAATAAAGAATCTGCGCCAAGCCAGATTCATGACTGGGGAGTCCGCTATGCAGTGGTGGAACGATTTTCACGCCGCGCTTGAGCGATCTTTGCTGCAAACGCTGACCCGCAAGTTTGCCTTTTTGTATTTGTTGCTGGCCGCACCACTGGTTCTTCTGCTGGTCACGAGTCTTGCCAGCAGCCAGTTGGCTGATACCGCCCACAGCCTGGGCCTCGCCCCGACTGCCATTGCCCGCCTGACCGCCAGCTTCGACAGCGTTTATCTTTGGGCCTGGATTCTGACTTTTCTGTCGGCGGCGTTCATTACCGTACAAGTCGTGTACTTTCGCTTCTGGATTGCCCGCCCGGTGCTGGCGATCACCAAAGTACTTAATGACGTGGCCGGCGGCGAAGGCGACCTCTCCCGCGATGTACCCGTCATCACTACCGACGAAATTGCCGCTTTGGCAGGCGCCTGCAACCGCTTTCTGGCCAAGCAACGCGAAATCATTGCCAGCGTGCAGACCATGACGGTCGGGATTGCGCTGGAAGCCGCGCGCTCCATGAAAAGCATTAGCGATTCGGCCCAGTCTGCCCACCAGCAAGATGCTCTGGCGCAGAAAGTGGTCGCCGCCAGTGACAGCACCACCGTCGGCATTAACGACGTGTCACACCGCACGCAAGAGATTTCCGGCTCCACGACGCACAATCTGGACATGGCGCGTGCCTCTTATGCAGAACTGCAAGATGTAACCGCCCGGATTCACGCCATCAGCCTGCGGATGTCCAGTTTCAATGACACGGTGGATGGGCTGAACCAGCGTTCGGCCAGCATCAAGTCCATTGTGGATCTGATCAAGGAAATTTCTGGCCAGACCAACCTGTTGGCGCTCAACGCGGCCATTGAAGCAGCCCGCGCTGGTGAAGCAGGCCGCGGCTTTGCCGTGGTAGCTGATGAAGTGCGCAAACTGGCAGAAAAAGTAGGTGAAGCAACCGACGATATCTCACGCGATATCGACAATATGCTGGGTGAAGTGGCCCATACCCGCGAAGAAACGCATGTGATTACACAAGATGCACAACTGACGCGTTCCGTGGTGGAAAAAGCCTCCGGCCAGTTCCAGCGCATGATGGCGGACTTTGAAGCCACGTCTAGTGCGCTGGTGGGCATTGCTGCCACGCTGGAAGAATTTACCGAAGCCAACAATGTGGTGAATGCCAATGTGTCAGAGATCCACCAGCTTTCGCTCAAGGTGAACGAACGCATGGGGCGCTCGGCCGAGTCTTCGCAAGGGCTGGCCCGTGCTGCTGAACAAGTGCAGGCGCTGATTGGTCGCTTCACCGTGGGTCAAGGGCATCTGGATGCCAATATCCAGAAAGCCAGCAAAGCACGGGATGAAGTGCAGGCCAGGATTGAAGCCATGGCGCGCCAGGGCGTGAATGTGTTCGACCAGCACTACCAGCAAGTTCCAGGTAGTGCGCCAGCCAAATACAAAACAACCTACGACAGCCGCTTTGAAACAGAAATCCAGCCCATTTACGACCAACTGGCACGCAATGCCGCCGGTGGCAAGTTTGTGCTGGCGGTCGATACCAATGGCTATGGCCCCACGCACAACAGCTGGTATTCCAAAGCTGCAACCGGCGACAAGGCCACCGACCTCGTCAACAGTCGTGACAAACGTATTTTCAACGACCCGGCCGGGCTGCGCGCTGCGCGCAATACGCAACGCTTTTTACTGCAAACTTATGTTCGCGATACTGGCGAGATTATGACGGAACTGGATGTCCCCATTTATGTGAATGGCCGTCACTGGGGTGGGTTGCGGCTGGGTTTTGATGCCAGCCAGATGCTGGGCGACAAAGCCTGACCCCCTGCCCGTCTGCCAAAACACAAACGCCACCATGAATCATTCATGGTGGCGTTTTGCATTGGGCAGCCGTCGCTGCCGTCCCCCTGTTACCCGCTTAGAGATTGACCTTGCGAGTCACATATTGATAACGATGTTGCAGCATCAGTTCGCCGGTTTGTTGCAACCACTGGATCAGTGTACGCATGATGTTCTCCGTTCATTAAGTAGTTTTGTTACATACATAATGAGCCAATATCAAAAACAAAACTACGTAAAACTAACATCTTGCCGCGGCAATTATTCACATGGCATTGTATCGGCCACACACCAGGTGATCCCGCCCCATTACAGCACTTGGGCCAGTGCGCGCCACGCATCCAGTTTCCGGATAAATGCCAACGTATAGGCCGGGCTGGACGAAGGCAGATCAAACAATTGCAAATGCTCGATGCCGTGCAGTTGCTTGCGGCCAATCCGTGCTGCCGTACCGCCATTGAACGCCACAGCCCGCAACGTGGGGATCGTGGCAATCAACTCGGTGAGTGCGTTGTGCGAATGATTGCGAATCGCCGCATCCAAGCTGCCTTTGCGCTCAGCCTCGGCAATCACATCCCACAGACCGATGCCATGCGCCAGCAACGAAGCCAGCCGCTGGTCGTAACTCTGGGCACGCAGATCGACACTGATCAGCGCACCTAATAACTCCCACAGGCGATTCTGCGGATGGGCGTAATACTGCTGCTGCGCCAGCGAGGCTTCGCCAGGCAGGCTCCCGAGCACCAGCAAGCGGGTCTGGTGGTTGACCACGGGCGGAAAGCAGCGCTTGAGATCCATGTCTATCCGATAAGACGCGTTGGTTAGTTGCACAAAGAGGGAGATATCCTCAGCGGCTTTGCCCGGCTTCGGCCAGTAACCAGTCACGAAAGGCCGTTATTTTATCGAGATTGCTGCACTCCGGCCGGTACACGATGTAATACGCACTGCCGACCGGGCTCGTATGCTCGCCAAAAGGCCGGATCAATCGGCCGGCAGCAAGGTCTTCTTGCACCATGACGCTCCGACCCAACGCGAGGCCCTTGCCTTCCAGCGCGGCCTGCACCACGGCCGCCGCGTTGTTGATACGCAAACCATGTTCTGCCGCCACCTGCCCAAAACCGGCCACATCCAGCCAGCGCCGCCAGTTTGGGTAAGCCGGGTCAACGGCCATGGACACATCATGCAGCAAGGTACTTTTGGCCAGCGCTGCCGCGCTGAGTGTGCCGTTTTCCAACAAGGGATAATCCGGGGCGCAAACGGGGTAGATGGATTCTTCCATCAATAAGGTTGCGCTCAACCCTGCCCATTTCCCCGGCCCGTAGCGCACGCCAATATCGATGCGCTCTGCCAGAAAATCGACAGTTCTGGGGCTGGTATCAAGCAACACATCCAGTTGCGGGTGGGCGTTTTGAAAGCGGTCGATACGCGGCAGCAGCCATTTGGCGGCAAAAGCCGGGCTCACCGTTACCGTCAGACATGCATGGGCACGTGCATCTTTCAGCCGGGACAATCCGACGGTGAGACGCGCAAAGCCTTCCTGAATATCTGGCAGCGCGGCACGCGCGGCGTCGGTCAATATCATCCGCTGACTACCGCTGCTTGCGCGGTTAAATAGCGTGATGCCCAGCCATGCTTCCAGCGTACGAACCTGTTGCCCGACGGCGGCCGAAGTGACGTTGAGTTCCGCCGCTGCACCGGCAAAACTTTGATGGCGGGCGGTGGCCTCAAAAGCCCGCAAAGCGTTGAGATAGGCAAGTGACATGATCAACCTGGCACTGGTTTGGGCAAGGGGGCAACGGGTGGTGGCGGCAGATGGCGCAAGTGCCCGGTTTTTGCCCAGACCCAGGCGCCATGTTCACCGGCAACCGTCTCCAGCGTATCGCCACATGGCAAGCGCAGCCAGGACAAGGTGGTGAGTGTCTCCCCGCCCACCTGGCAATCGCCTTGCAGGATCAGCCACTCGCCCCCGTCCGGAGCCGGTTCCACAATGCGCTGGCCCGCGGGCCAGAATACCAGGGAAACACTTTCATGTACCCCGGCATGTACCAACCCGCCCGGCAACGTGTTGGGCGGCCATGCTGGCACGCGCTGTACTACGCTTTGCCGGTCTGACTGGTCAAACTGCCATAAGCGCACCAACAGCAGGCAACCCGTATGGGTGTATGGGCTGTGCCGCGTGCCGGGCGGATTGCGAAAATACGTGCCTGCCGGGTAATCGCCGTGCTCGTCGCTGAATGTCCCGCTGATCACCAGAATTTCTTCACCGCCCGTGTGCTCGTGCGCATGAAATTGGCTTTGCGGGGCGTAACGCACCAACGATGTAGCCTGGGCGACTTCATCACCAATCCGGAACAGCGGCCGGCGTGAGACTCCGGCTTGCGAGGTTGCACGCCAGGTGTCGGCCGTGGTGTGTTCGATCACCCGCAGCGCGAGATCCGCGTTGATATTCATCCCGTCTTTCCTGCCCCAGAGGTTGCGCTGCCGCGGAAGCAGCAATCCGCACAGTATACGGGTCTTGGGGCCGTCCTTTCAGCCCGGCCCCATCCCCGGGTCATGACACCAGGTTACGGCCCGCCATGACGCCGCCATCCACGTCCCACACGGCACCGGTCACCCAACCGGCCTTGTCAGACAACAAAAACGCGACCACTTCGGCGACATCTTGTGGCGTACCTACGCGGCCAATCGGGTGGAAACCGTTAAAACCCTGCAAAGCAGCGTGGACGTCCGCCTTGGGGATGAACCCCTCGTAAATCGGCGTTTGCACCACGGCCGGCGAGACCGCATTCACGCGAATACCCTTGCCTGCCAGTTCCATGGCCAGATGTTGTGTCAGCGAATGCAAACCGGCTTTGGCCATGGAGTACGCGGAAGATGGCGTCGCCTCAATGGCTTGTCTGGCCCACATTGAGCCGACGTTGACGATGGCACCCGCCTTGCCCGCTGCCACCAGGTTCCTGGCCACGGTTTGCGTCACAAAGAAGAATGCCCGGTTCAGTGCCATGTACTGGTCGTAATCCGCAGCACCATGTTCCAGAAATGGCTTGGGGAAAAACACCCCGGCGGCATTGACCAGTAAATCGATATCCCGATGGTCCCGATCCAGCGTGGCAATCAACGCCGTCACGCCGGATTCACTGGTCAGGTCTGCACTCAGCGCGGCAACCGAGCCCGTGGTTGCAACTTGTGCCAGTGCGGCCTGGGCATCGCGCACTTTATCGGTACGATGACCGACCACCACCACGGCTCCGCCCGCGCTGGCAATCAGTTTGGCACTTTCAAGGCCCATGCCGCTGGTGCCGCCAACGACGAGTAATTTACGACCGGCAAATGTCTGGGTAGTCATGATGATTTCCTTTGGTGGCGCGGCATCTGGCAGACAAGGCCCGGGATGGCATGGTTTTTCTTTTCATGAAAACCCGTTGCAATGCGATGAGCCAGCGACAGATCAATCCGCTCAAGTTGATGATGTGAGCGTATTTTTTCTGATCAGACTCATTCGGACAAATCAGAATATCTGTTTGTCATGCAAAGAAAATCTTTCCGTGAAAAACAGCGCCAAACAAAAAGCCCCTGCCAGCCAGGCTGGACAGGGGCAAACAGAGGAAGTCGTTGGCAATGCAGCTCAGAATGCGGGTAGCGTCACCGGCACGGGGCGCGTCATCAGGTCAATGTATTGAGCCAGAAAACGGGTGTTATCAAACTTGCTGACGTAACGGATCTTGCGTACAGAACCGCCCACAATGGGCGCCGTGGTGCTGGCCGTCACCTGCCCTTGCTGCTCACCAGGGGTGGTGTTGATCCAGAGCCAGGCATCCGTGGTCTGGGTGGCCAGAGTCGGGTCCAGCAGGTACGCGATCGTCAGTGTGTCGAAAATATGTGCATCCGGGCCGAGGAACTGGGCGTTTTCTGTGTCGTAAATTTGCGTGACTACGGTCTGCCTGGCCGGGTTATGGGCAATGGCATCAAACGTGGCCTGATCCAGCGGCACGGTGTCGGTTACATCCAGCGGGATGACCGATTGCGGGATATCCAGACGCAGGATTTCCGACACGGCTACCGGATCAAACCACCAGTTCATTTCCGCGACCGCATTCGAGTTGCCGGGCACGTTGATATTGCCGCCCATATACACAATGGCTTTAATCAGCGGCGCAATCTCCGGGGCTTTGCGCAATGCCAGCGCCAGGTTGGTAGGCGGGCCGACTTCCAGAATGGTGACTTCATGCGGGTGCGCTTTGATGGCGGCAATCATGAAATCGGACGCGTTCTGGCTGCGCAAGGTATTGCTGATTGCAAAGCCATCAGGTGGTGCGGTCAGATCCGCCGCACTTTGCGGCTTGGGGAACATCCATGCGCCAAACCAGCCAGTGGGATTAGCCGCAATCTGTGCCTGAATACTGGCAGGGTCATAGGCCAGCGCGTAATCCGCCCCGCTATACACGCCAATTTGACTGGCAACGCTCATACGCTCTGCAGCTTTGAGCGCGTCGCTTTGCTCTTGCATCAACCAGCCGTTACCGCTTTCGACAGTCAGGCCCAGCACGTTGACTTTGCCCTGCGCCATCAATTGTGTAGCCATGACAAACAACTGGCCGTCGTCACCCATGGTATTGAAATCGGAGTCGATAATGACCTTGGGGGCGGCGACCGTAGCGCCACCACCGTCGTCGCTCCCCGCGCAAGCTGCAAGCAAAGCGGTACTCAGCAGAATCAGTGAAATCACTGTCTTTTTCATGTTTTTCCTCAGTGTTTTGGTCAGAAGCAATGCGTAACCGACCCCGCCAGGAAACCCATTGCGGGTTTCGGCGTGCCGGGGCTTTCAGACTTCAGAAGGACTACTGCGGAACTGCGAACTTACCTTGCGTGGCGGAGAGGGATAACACTTAGAACGTGACGCCCGCCACCAGCATCACATTTGCATAAGGGGTGCACTCGCCGGTGCGGATAAAAGCCCGCGCATGCTGGCTCATGGCTTTGAGCGCTTCGTGGCTGACCACTTGCCGCTCGCCCGTCAGACCGGCCGACTGGTTCAGCGAGGCCAAAGGGGCCAACTGGCCATCAAGCATTTCTTGCGCCACCACATGAGACTGAACCTGCATTTCACTGAGCACTGCATCCAGCACTTCGGCAAAGGTGGGTGTCCCTGCGGTCAGCGCCAGATCAATGATTTCCACATCCGGCGCATGCAGGGGTCTTGGCATGCCGGCATCGGCAATCAGGATCATGTCGCCGTGGCCCAGCGCAGCAATCACGCGGGACACAGCGGTGTTGAGCAACCTCGTTTTCTTCATGCTTGTGGCTCCACTTCATGCAGATACGGAATGGAAGGCTGCGCGCCAGCGCGCGTCACGGAGATCGCTGCCGCGCGCTGACCCAGCAAGATTGCGTCATGCACGGTGGCGCCGCGTGCCAGTGCCGCAGCAAAGCCACCGGCAAAGGTATCGCCCGCCGCCGTGGTATCGACCGCTTTAACCGGGGTGCCGGGGTAATGCACCGTCTCGTCACCGGTCAGTGCAACCAGACCACGTGAGCCCAGCGTAATCAAGACGTTATGTGCACCCATGGACCGCAGGCGTTGCGCAGCAATACAGGCATCCTGCGGCGAATCCACCGGAATACCCGACAGCGTGGCGGCCTCGATCTCATTGGGGATCAGGTAGTCGGCTTCGGCCAGCCAGTGTGCGGGCAGCGGCGCACTGACCGGGGCCGGATTCAACACCGTCACCTTGCCCAGACGTCTGGCGCTTTGCAGTGCGGCAAAT
>JASLES010000021.1 GCA_030151005.1 Silvimonas sp. | reverse complement strand
GAGGTCCAGATCAATCTCGGTGGCCAGCGCTTCAGCCTGCGACAGGATTTCATCAAGGCCCGGCCGCTCAAACTTGAGTAGCACATTGCTGTTCTTGACCTTGCTGCGCTTGCCGCGCACGTCTTCTACCATCAGGCTGGCGGGTTGCGATTCTTTGACCGTCGCGACTTTGAAGCCGCCGTCCTCTTCATAAAAAACGTGCATAACAACCCTTTCTGGAAAGCACGCGATTATATACCAATCGGATGGGGTGCTTTCGCGTAATACGTTGCAAATCAATGACCCAAGATCGGGTCTGTGTCCTGTTGGCCAGCCTTGTCAGGGGCTGGTTGGTTACCGGGCTATTCGCCCAGTTGCGCCAGCAGTTCGGCCTGTTGTTCGTTCACCAGTGATTGGGTCAGTTCTTCCAGATCACCGTCCATAATCGCGTCCAGCTTGTACAGCGTCAGGTTGATCCGGTGATCGGTCATCCGCCCTTGCGGGTAGTTGTAGGTGCGGATGCGCTCGCTGCGATCGCCGCTGCCAATCAGGCTCTTGCGCGTCGCCGCTTCTTTGGCATGGCGCTCGCGGTCTTGCACGTCCTTGATGCGTGCGGCCAGCACGGCCAGGGCGCGGGCCTTGTTCTTGTGCTGGCTACGATCGTCCTGGCACTCCACCACAATCCCGCTCGGAATGTGCGTGACGCGCACGGCAGAGTCGGTCTTGTTGATGTGCTGCCCACCCGCGCCAGAGGCACGGAAAGTATCGATGCGCAAATCGGCCGGGTTGATGTTGATCTCTTCGGCTTCATCCGCTTCCGGCATGACGGCCACGGTGCAGGCCGAGGTATGAATCCGGCCTTGCGTTTCGGTCGCGGGTACGCGTTGCACGCGGTGGCCGCCGCTTTCAAACTTCAGGCGGGAATACGCGCCAAAGCCGACGATGCGGGCAATCACTTCCTTGAAGCCGCCCAGGTCGGATTCATTGGCCGACATGATTTCTACTTGCCAGCGGTTACGCTCGGCATAACGGCTGTACATGCGAAAGAGGTCGGCGGCAAATAACGCGGACTCATCACCACCCGTGCCAGCGCGGATTTCCAGAAAAATATTGCGCTCGTCGTTGGGGTCTTTGGGCAGCAATGCTTTTTGCAAGTCCAGTTCCAGCGCCTCAATGCGTGCTTTGCCGGCGGCCAGTTCTTCTTCGGCCAGTTCTTTCATGTCCGGGTCGGACAGCATCTCTTGCGCGGTGGCTATGTCGGCCTCGGCTTGACGAAAATCCTTGTACAGCGCGACCACAGGCTCCAGTTCGGCATGCTCACGAGTGAGCTTGCGGTATTGGTTCATGTCGTTGGTCGCGCCTTCGGAAGCCAGCAAGGCGCTAACTTCTTCAAGGCGATCGGCAAGTTGGGCCAGACGGGCCAGAATCGATGGTTTCATTGTGGTTGTACGTAAACGTCCTGGTTGAGGCGTTCCATATAGCGTTCGGGACGCGCGGCGGCTGTCCAGCCAAATTGTTGATACAAGCCATGCGCGTCGGCGGTAAAGAGCATCCAGCGGCGCAGGCCGGTCAGGTCCGGATGGCTGTGGATGCATTCCATCAGCCATTTGGAAAGACCTCGCCCGCGATAGTTTTCGTCGATAAATACATCGCCCAGATAGGCAATGGTGGCGCCATCCGTAATCACCCGGGCAAAACCCACCAGCGTGTCGCCGTGATAAACGCCAAAGCACAAAGCACCAGCCACCGAGCGCTGGAATACGGCCAGTGGCATGCCTTTACCCCAATAAGAGCGGCGGCCGATAAAGTCGTAAGCGGTATCGATGGGAAGGCGCGCAGGGTCGGTGTCGACCTCAAACGCGCCCGTATCAAGCTGGCGTGACCAGCGGGCGGTTTGAAACAGTGACATCAGAGCTATTCCTCGTCGTGGAGGCGGAAAAGGCGGCGAGTAGCGGTAACGAGCGCGGTCTGGTCGTCGCCGTCAGCCGCATTAAGCGACGCCAGCGGGGCGTGCAGAAACTTGGCGGAAAGCTGGGCTGTGAGTTTTTCCAGCACTTCTTCCGGGTTGTCGCCAGCGGCCAGCCGTTTTTTGGCTTTGGCCAGTTCCGCGCGTGCCGCCCGATCGGCATGGTCGCGCAGATCGCGAATGGTCGGTACCAGTTCGCGGCTGGCCAGCCAGTGGTTGAATTCGCTGACGTGATCAGAGATCAGCGCCTCGGCGGCAACGACTTCGCCTTGTCGCGCGCTCACGCCCTGACGTACCACTTCTGACAGGTCATCCACGGTATACAGATAGACGTCGGCCAGTTCTGCGGCTTCTGGTTCGACATCACGCGGTACGGCCAGGTCGACAATGAAAATGGGGCGGCGTTTACGCTGCTTGAGCGCACGCTCGATCATGCCTTTGCCAATCACTGGCAAGGGCGATGCGGTAGAGCTGACGACAATATCGAACTCATGCAAACGGTCCGCGATATCCGTCAGCAAGATGGCTTCGCCGCCATGTTGCTGTGCCAGCAATTCGCCGCGCGCCAGCGTGCGGTTGGCCACCGCCATCTTTTTGGGTTTTTCCGCACAGAAATAGGTGGCGCACAGTTCAATCATCTCGCCCGCGCCCACAAACAGCACATTGCATTCGGACACCGACGGAAAAATGCGCTCGGCCAGTTTGACACCTGCCGCTGCCATGGAGACAGACGCCGAACCAATGCGCGTTTGCGTGCGCACGTCTTTGGCCACCTGGAAGGCACGCTGGAACAAACCATTAAGCAACACGCCCAGGCTGCCCGATTCACGCGCCTGACGCTCGGCATCTTTGAGCTGGCCCAGGATCTGGGTCTCGCCCAGCACCATGGAATCAAGCCCGGCGGCGACGCGGAAGGTGTGTTTGGCGGCATCCGGCCCGGCATGCACATACAAATAATGGTTCAGGTCTTCCGCCTTGCGACCACGGCTGGCGGCATACCACTCCAGCAACGCATGCGGATCACGGGCGTTGCAATAGAGCTCTGTGCGATTACAGGTGGAGATAATGGCCGCTTCCGTGACGCCAGGTTGCGCCACCAGACCAGGCAACAATGTCTGCAGTTCGGTCGGCGAAAACGCAAGCCGCTCCCGCACCGATAACGGAGCGGTTTCGTGATTGACGCCGAGTACGAGCAGGTTCATCGCTGCGGGGGAAATTCAAAACAGCCGATTATACCGTGATTGTTGTCAGCTTGCCCGAGAGGAAT
>JASLES010000488.1 GCA_030151005.1 Silvimonas sp. | reverse complement strand
GGCCAGGGCGAGCCCCAGCCATAACGCCAGGGCCGGCAAGCGGCCACGTTGAAACAAGTGCGGTTGTGTTTTCATTATTTTTCCCTGGGGGAATACAACTGTACGGGTTGATCGCGGCCTTTCACCTGATGCAATCCGTGATCGACAAAATCAAACTCGCCACTGGTACCACAAGCTGCACGGGTGGCTTCAGATACCAATACCCGCGCCACGCCTTTGGTTTGCCCTTCGATGCGACTGGCCAGGTTCACCGTGTCGCCTATGACGGTGTAATCGAGTCGTGACGGCGCGCCAATGAAGCCCACCACAGCCTGGCCGGTATGGATACCGATGCCCACATCAAATGGCACATCCAGGTCTGTCAGCGACTGCCGAAAAGCTTCCAGTTCCCGGGCCATATCCAGCGCTGCGGCAACAGCGTGACGGGCATGATCCGGGTCGTCGGCGGGGGCGCCCCAAAAGGCCATGATGCAATCGCCGATGAATTTATCCAGCGTGCCACCGTGTTTGAAGACCACTTCGACCTGCCGGGTGAAGTACTGGTTCAGCAGCGTCACAATGTATTCGGGCGGGCGGCTTTCTGACAGTGTGGTAAAGCCCCGGATATCGGAAAACAACACGGTAATGTTGCGGGTTTGCGGTTGCATGCTGGCGCTAGTGTCGCCGCTATCGACCAGTGCGCTGGCCACGCGCGGGTCCAGAAAACGGCCGAACATCTGCATGGTGCGCTCACGCCGGCGTTTTTCTGCCAGCCAGGCTTGCAAGGCGCAGAGGACGTAACACAGCCAGGCAAAGACCAGCGGCGCATAAAGCGGCAACAGCCAGTGGCGGCCCAGCGCCAGCCAGCCGGCGACCACACTGATCAGCGTGACTGCCAGCAAAGCAACACCCAGCCCGAGGGTATTCACGCCACGCGCAAAGCCGGTGACCAGTAACGCGCACAAAACCAGTGCCCAGACTCCAAACCCGATCCGGCGCGGTTGGCGCAGCCAGTCCTGATGCGCCAGGTTATCAATGGCGGTGGCGAGGATTTCCACACCAGGCCAGGTGCTCCCCAGGGGCGTGGGCCGCAGATCCTGCAGACCGGGGGCGGCGGTGCCAATGATCACGATCTTGCCGGTAAATTCGTTGGCTGCGCGCTTGGGGTGTTCGCTGTTGAAATCCAGATAAAGATCGCTGTAGCTGACGCGGGTATGCGGCGCGGTCCAGTTCAGGGTGATGGCATTGCTGGAAGGCAGCGGCCAGTGCTGGTCTGCAGCCAGTTGTGCCGGCAATGATGAAATCCGCCAGCCCGCCACGGTTTGCGCCAGGCGGTAACGCCGGCCGGTGCCATCTGTATCGGCGAGGAAATTGATCAAGCCACCGCGCCAGACCTCCTGCGGCATGGCCCAAGGCAAGAGTAAGGGCACACTGGCGTTGGGGTTGGCATTGGGCGTGCGTTGCAACCCCAGCGAGGGCGGCAGGTTACGCAACAAAGGCCCGGTGCCGTCGACCAGTTGCACGCTGGGCAGATACAGCAAGCCGGCGTGGGCGCGGGCGGTGTCCTGAAAGAGTTTGTCGCTATCGGCCCGGAAGGTATCGGGCTCGTTGAACATCAAATCAAAGATGATGGCTTTGGGTTGCTGCCGGGCGAGTGCATCCAGCATTTCTGCATGAATGGCGCGGGGCCACGGCCAACTGCCCGCTTCATCCACCAGCGCGGTCAGGCTTTTTTGATCGATGTCGATCAGCACGATATCCGGCGACGGCGCGCGCGTGGCGGCATGCCGGGCCAGCAGGCGGTCATTGACGGCGTGATCCACCATGCGTGACAGGGAAAGACCGCCGTAATCTGCGGCAATCAACAGCAGCATGACCAGCAGGACGGGCCAGTAGCCCAGGCGTTGTTGCCACATATATGCGCGGTGGATTGTGATATTGCGCAGATTTATATCACGTCACTGCGCCTGACCCAATCAGGCACGCCGTAAAGTGGTGGCCGGGGCTGCGCCGCGCAGGTGTCCGCGTACTTCGCTCGGGGCAAAGCCAAAGCGTTTACGAAAGCGGATGGCAAAACGGGATTGCGACTCGTAACCCGCATCCAGCGCAATCTGCGATACCGGCTGGTCTGTGCTTTGCAACAGGATCAGCGCCAGCGACATGCGCACATCCACCAGCAAGTCTGATAGGGACATCCCTTCTGCTGCCAGTTTGCGGCGCAAGGTGGCTTCACTCATGGCCAGTTGTGCTGCCAGTTCCGGCCCGCGCCATTCGTGCGCCGGGGCAGATTTGATCAAATTACGCACACGCTGGGTCAAGGTGGCGGGGGCTTCTGGCTTGAAGCGTATGCCTTGGGCAGCCAGGCACAACAACACCTCTTGCATGCGGTGCGCTGCGATCTCGTCGGGGATGGTCGGGTCTGCCAGTGCGCTACGCGCGTGCTCAAAGGCCTGCATCAGCGCAGGCTTGAGCAAAGGCAAGAGCGAGGCGTCTTCTACGCTGGCAGAGGCCGAACCACTGGTGCTGAAACGGGAAACCAGCGGTGCTTCCCACGTCAGCCACAGGGATTCATAGACACCGTCATGGGGGCGGCGATTGGTGACGTCAAAGGTCTGACCAGGGGCGATGGCAATGGCTTGTCCGGCCTCGACAAGACATTCCCGCTCGCCCCAGCGCATCAGTTTGCTGCCGGCCAGCACAATAATCAGAAACGCCTGGTCCAATGGCACGCGCGCCATTTCCAGGCCGCCGTACTGCAAGATGCGGGCGCTGGCGCCAATGCCGGGACGAGTGACGATGGTGCGTTCCATACAGCCAGGGGTATCCATCAAAGTAAGGTCAACGACCGTAACGCGCGGTAAAGGTGGCCTGGCCCAGGGTCTGGAAATGCGCCACAAAGCCAGCCACGGCAGGCGTTACGCCGGGTTCGATGGCCAGTTTATCCACATTCAGTGCCGTCACGGTAATCACGTAACGGTGGGTTTCGCCCGTGGGTGGGCACGGGCCCAGATAACCGGGCTTGCCGGTGTCATTACTGAGTTGCATGACGCCTGGAGGCAACAGGCTGGCATTGTTACCGGCGCCACGTGGCAGATTGTCGGCACTGGCGGGGACGTTGGCCAGTACCCAGTGCCAGAAGCCGGAACCTGTGGGGGCATCCGGATCGTACATCGTGATCAGAAAGCTTTTGGTCCCGGCCGGTGCGTTATGCCAGGTGACTTGCGGCGAGGTATTGCCGCCCTGACAACCAAAGCTGCCGGCAATCTGGCTGTTGTTGAAGTTGCCCGATTGCAGATCCGGGCTGGTGACTTCAAATTGGTCAGCGGCGCTGGCGCTGAAGATGGTGCTGGCAATGAAGCAGGCTGCGATGCGGGCTTTCATGATCGGGCTCCTTGAGAGGGTGGCGGGAAGGTGTAGCCAGTATCTGGTGGGAGGCCTGGATATGCAGTGCCGGGGTGGTCAGGTTTGGTGCTGATTCGATCAGATTGATGTTTGATGGGGCCACAATGTAGCCCGGATGGAGGCCATAGGTCCGGGAATCCGGGGTGGCGATATGTGCAGACATGGGTTGCCGGCCTTGCCACTGGCTCGTCATTCCGGCCTTGAGCCGGAATCCAGCAGGGGGCCGGGACGGCCCCGTTCTCTGGCGAGAACCAGTGTGTTAGCGCCTTCGGCGCGTTTGTTTGTGATACCCGGGGTGCCGGGCCCACGTTACTTTCTTTGCTTCGCCAAAGAAAGTAACCAAAGAAAGGCGACCCCTGCCTGGCGGCCCTCCGGGCTTCCCTCAGTCGGTTGGGAGCCTGGGGTCTCTCTCTCTTCTTCGGCGCTGGGCTTTTATGGGGGAGAAAGTCAAAGGCAAAGGCAAAGGCAAAGGCAAAGGCAAAGGCAAAGGCAAAGGCAAAGGCAAAGGCAAAGGCAAAGGCAAAGGCAAAGGCAAAGGCAAAGGCAAAG
>JASLES010000476.1 GCA_030151005.1 Silvimonas sp. | reverse complement strand
TTCAGGGCAATGTATTGCTGCATGTCGGCCGGAACATCGTCCTCGGCGTAAATGGCTTCTACCGGGCACTCTGCCACGCACAAGGTGCAGTCAATACACTCATCCGGATCAATCACCAGGAAGTTCGGGCCTTCGCGAAAGCAATCAACCGGGCAGACATCCACGCAGTCGGTGTACTTGCACTTCACACAGGCGTCGGTGACAACATAGGTCATGGCGTTTCCTTAATAATGAGATCGAAGCGGGTAGGCAATGGCTATCGTATCGGCGCGTTCAACGCACCGATGGGTGATATAAACTGTCACCATTTTATAACAAGCAGCGCTCAGGCAGAACTATTCCGGTGCAATTGCCCGGTAAATGCTGCTGCGCAATGTGTTGTGGATCGATGAAACCTGTTGAAAATCCGGCGCCTGGCTCATTGGGGATGGTTGCTGACAAAACCGCAACGCGCTATCGCGGCCGGTTTGCGCCCAGTCCCACCGGCCTGTTGCACGCGGGCTCCTTATTGGCCGCAGTGGCCAGCTACCTGGATGCGAAGGCGGCGGGTGGCGAGTGGCTGGTGCGCATGGAGGATCTGGATCGGCCGCGCTGCGTGCCCGGTGTTGGCGACGGTATTTTGCAACAACTGGATCATTGGGGGTTGCATTGGGATGGCGAAGTTGTCTGGCAGAGTCAGCGCGATGAGTTCTATATAGAAGCGTTGGCGCAATTGCAGCAGACCGGCCGGGTTTATCCCTGTTCCTGTACCCGGCGCGAGATCGCCAGTGTGGCGCACGCGGGCATTGACGGGCCGGTTTATCCAGGGACTTGTCGTAACGGCCTCCTGCCTGGCGCCAGTGCGCGGGCGTGGCGTATCAATACCCAGAGTGTTGCACCGGTTTGCTATGTCGATCGTATTCAGGGCGAGCAGTGTCAGCACCTGTCTGAAGCGGTGGGTGATTTTGTATTGAAGCGTGCTGATGGCTTGTTCGCCTATCAATTGGCGGTGGTGATGGATGATGCCTTGCAGGGAATAACGCATATCGTTCGCGGCGCTGATCTGCTTGATTCGACCCCCCGTCAGCGATATTTGCAGACTTTACTTAATTGCCGGTCTCCTGAATATGCGCATATTCCGGTGCTGGTCAATTCGGCGGGTGAAAAGCTGAGCAAGCAGACGCATGCACCTGCTGTGGCCATGCAAAAAAATCCGGTTCCGGTATTGTGGCGCGCCCTCGGGTTGCTGGGTCAGCAGCCGGACAAGATGCTGCTTGATGCATCCAGGGATGAATTCTGGAGTTGGGCAGTGGCCAATTGGAAATTACTCGCGGTGCCGGTTGGACGGGGCATTCAGACCGATGATCGGCAGGATGAGTAAATCATCTGTTGTCTGAAAAATAACAATCCACTTTTTAAATTTGACAATTCGGATTGAATTGGCGATTTTTCGCATAATCCACAACATATAAATGCTGTAACCGTTGGGTCGCCTTGCGTCATTTTGTGCGTGAGTGTTATGTTCGCGACCCGGAATTCGTGAAATTGCCGGCACATTTCTGTGCCGGTTTACGTGAAAGAAATTGGGGGAAGCTGTGCCTATCAAACCTGGAGTCAAAGCCTGCGTGCTGGCAATGATGCTTGCAGCGCCGTGGAGTGTTCATGCGGCGGGGCTGGGACGTTTGAATGTCTTGTCCGGTCTGGGACAGCCGTTCCGCGGGGAAATCGATCTGGTTTCCGTACAACCGGAAGAGGCTGATTCACTGGTGGTGAGCCTGGCTCCGCCAGACGCCTACGGTGCGGCCCAGGTGCCATACCCATCTTCCTCGCTGGGTCTGCACTTCAATATCGACAAGCGCCCCAATGGCCAGTACTACGTGACGGTGAGTTCCAGTCAGTCCATCAGCGAGCCTGTGCTCGAACTGTTGATTGACCTGAACTGGGCCTCTGGCCGTATCCAGCGCGAATACACCGCACTGATCGACCCGGTCGGCTACGGCACCAACAATAACAACGTCAATGCCGCTGGCAGCACTGCGCCGCGTGCGTTGCCTGGCGCCATTACTCCGGCACGCCCGGTGGCTGCAACTTCGGGTCGCAAGGGTCGCAAGGGTACTCATGCCACTACGCCGGCACCACAAGCCAATGCAGAAAAGAGTGCACCAGCGCCTGCTGCCACTGCCGGCGCGCAAGCGGGTGCTGACAGCTACACGGTAAAGACGGGCGATACACTCTCCAGCATTGCGCATCAGGTGCAGCCGGATGGCGTGAGCCTGGAGCAGGTGCTGGTCAGTCTGTATCGCAATAATGCCGATGCCTTCAATGGCAACATGAATCGCCTCAAGCGCGGCAAGATTCTGCAAATTCCGTCTGCCGACCAGATGAATCAGGTTTCCCGTGCCGATGCGGCCAAGGAAATCCATCTGCAATCGCAAGATTGGCATTCCTATCGCCAAAAGGTTGCGGAAAACACCGCCGCGACTCCGGCCGAGAGCACCAGTCAGAACCAGGGCACCAGCGGCAAGATTGGCGCCAAGGTTGAAGACAAGGGTGCAGCGTCTGCTCAGCCCAACAAAGATGTGCTGAAACTTTCCAACGGCGCCAAAGCGGGTAGCAATGGCACTGGCGGTAGCAGCGAAGAAGACAAGATTGCCCACGAAAAGGCAATCAAGGAAGCGCAAGGTCGCGTTGATTCGCTGCAAAAGAACGTCAAGGACATGAAGGGCCTGCTGGCACTGCAAGGCAAGACTGCTTCGCAAGCCGCAACCCCGACGCCTGCCCCGACTGCAGCACCGGCTGTGGCCGCTGCGGCCTCGGATGCGTCTGCTGCTCCGGTCGCTTCGGAAGCCAGTGCCGCTGCCAGCGAACCTGTCGCCGCTGCCGCGTCGCCGGTGGCCGCCAGCAAGCCGCGTCACCATGTGGTGCCGGTGGCGCCAGCCCCGACGGCTGAGCCGTCGTTCTTTGATTCGCTGATGGATAATCCGTTGATTCCGGGTGCAGGCCTCTTGGTGCTGCTGCTGGGCGCGGGTGCGTTTGTCTACAACCGTCGCCGCAAAAAGCCGGCCGCGTTTGACGACAGCATCATCACTGGTGGTGACCTTAAGCCGAATACGGTATTGGGTCAGACTGGCGGCGCTGTCATTAGCACTCAGCCGACTGAGAACTCTTTCCTGACCGACTTCAGCCGTCAGGGCCTGGGCACCATCGATACCGATGAGGTTGATCCGATCGCGGAAGCCGAGGTGTACATGGCCTATGGCCGTGACGCACAGGCTGAAGAAATCCTGAAAGATGCGCTGATGCGGGATCCGTCGCGCAATGAAATCCGGCTCAAGTTGCTGGAAATTCACGCGGCACGCAAAGACAAGACCTCGTTCGAAGAGATTGCGTCCGAGCTTTATGCCACACAGAACGGCCGCGGCCCGGTGTGGGAACAAGCAGCCTATATCGGTCACAACCTGGATCCGGAAAATCCGCTGTATCTGCGTACCGAAGCAGCTGCCCGCGCGGCAGAAACGCATGCGCCGGCAGCTAGCGGTGGCCTGGTTGCAGGTGTGGCTGCTGCGGGCGCTGCAGTGGCCGGTCTGGCTGCTGCAGAAGCGGTGCATCATCACGAACAAGCCAAGGATGATCTGGACTTCGATCTGGGTCTGGATGCACCGGCCCCAGCGGCCGAGCATGTTGCCGCCCCGGCGCCAGTTGTTGAATCTGCACCTATGATCGACCCGCTGGCTGATCTGGACCTGGGTTTGAGTACACCGGCCCCTGCGGTCGAGGCGATGTCGGCGCATGAAGCGTCCCATGAAGAAGATCTGGCTTCATCGCTGGATTTTGATCTGGATGAATTTGACAGCGCCACACCGGCGGCTTCGGGTCATGCAGGTCCGGTTGAATCCGCGCTCGCCGATCTGGGTGATGCTCACAACGAGCTGGATGATCTGAGCTTTGGCGAAGACACGCTGGCAGAAGAGCACACAGGTTCGGCATTGCCGGCCATGACTGAGTCTGATCTGGATCTTGACCTGCCTGCGCTGGAGGCTGAAGCCCCGGTTGCTACCCCTGTAGCGGCCCCGGCAGATGACCTGGGTCTGGATTTCAGCTTTGACCTGAACGATGGCGCGGCAGAGCCGGTGATGTCTGGCGCTGCGGAAACGCATGAACTGGATACCTCGTTTGGCGAGTTGTCCAGCGGCAGCGACAGCGGTGCTGACTTCGGCGCAGATGATCCGGTGCAGACCAAGATTGATCTGGCACGTGCTTATATCGACATGGGCGATATCGAAGGCGCGCGCGAGATTCTCAATGAGGCCGACGCTGAGGGTAATGCCCAGCAGAAACAGGAAATCCATGGTCTGCTGAATGGGTTGTAATTGCGGTCTTTATCAAAACGGTAATGTGCGTGGGCGGGGTGGCTGATTGCATCCCGCCAACGCAATACTGTGCTGGATCTGGGTGGCGTGCTGGTTGCAAGTCTTGCAGCCCACGCCACTTGTCATTGTGACCGCCGTTCTGGTGGCCATCACCTTTATGGTTGAGCCTGCGCGCATGCTGCGGATGCTGCGGCGTATGCGCGTGCTGCTGCTGGCCATCTGGCTGGTGTATGGCTGGTCCACGCCCGGACTGTATGTATGGTCTGGCTGGCTATCTCCCACCCAGGAAGGTCTGTGGCAGGGCTTTTTGCAGGCGGCGCGCCTTGTCGGTGTGCTGACTTCGTTGCAGTGGCTGTTGCGTGGACTCAGCCGCGAGGCCTTGTTTGGTGGCATTTATTTGCTGGCAGCGCCGCTGACGTTGCTGGGTGTAAACCGGCAACGCTGGGCATTACGTTTGACGCTGACCATGGATTTTGCTGATCGCCTGCTGGCCGAGCGTCAGGATTGGCGAGCGCTGTGGCAGCAAATCTCGCAACCGCTGGCTGCCCAATGGTTGCAGCCGGTGGAGGTCACACTGCAATTGCGTGCCTTGTCTGGCATGCAGCGCGCACTCTTGCTGCTATTGCTGGCCCTCATCGTGCTAACCTTGCTGTTTTTCCGCCAGATATTCCCGTGAAATACGCCCTTGCCATTGAGTATGACGGCCGCGCCTTTGCTGGCTGGCAAATCCAGCCGGACCAGCGCACCGTGCAAGGCGAGGTGGAAGCCGCCGTATCCCGCATGGCCGGGCATACAGTGCGCGTCCATGCGGCAGGGCGCACGGATGCGGGCGTGCACGCCAGCGGGCAGATCGCTCATTTTGAAACCGACGCCACACGACCTTTGACGGCCTGGGTGCGCGGTGTAAACAGTTTTTTGCCGGATGGCGTGGCGGTGCGCTGGGCGCGGGAAGTGCCAGAGGCGTTTCACTCCCGTTTTTCGGCCACGGCCCGGCATTATCGCTATTTGTTGCTCAATCACCCGGTGCGGCCCGCATTGTGGGCGGGGCGAGTAGGGTGGATGCACACCCCGCTGGATCTGGATGCTTTCCGGCAGGCTGGTGCGTTGTTGCTGGGGACGCATGATTTTTCCAGCTTCCGCGCGGCGGAATGTCAGGCCAAAACGCCAGTCAAAACCCTGCGCAAGGTAGAATTGACCCAGTTTGGCACCATGCTGGCGATTGATTTTTCGGCCGATGCGTTTTTGCACCATATGGTGCGTAATCTGATGGGTGCGCTGTTGCATGTCGCCAAAGGCAATGAGCGGCCGGAATGGATTCTGGAGGCACTGGGCTGGCGTGATCGTAAACTGGCTCCGCCCACCTTCATGCCCGACGGGCTGTATCTGGCCGGGGTCAGTTATCCTGAGGAATTCGGTCTTGCCAGCGAGCCCGATCCGCGCTTTGGCCTGATCTGACAAAGTTGTTCAGGCAATAAATCGCCAGGTCGGCGACAATCTACCCCTTGATGCACAGGAACCCGCTGGATGAACCACCCGGTAAGAGTGAAGATTTGCGGTCTGCGTGATCCTGCTGCCGCGCGTGCAGCGGCGCAAATGGGCGCGGATGCCATTGGCCTGGTGTTCTATGGCCCCAGCCCACGCAACGTCTCTGTGGCCGAAGCGCAGGCCGTACTGGCTGCCTTGCCGCCCTTTGTGACCAGTGTGGGTTTGTTCGTGAATGCAGATGCAGACTGGCTGCGCGACTTGCTGAAGGTTTTGCCGCTGGACCTCTTGCAGTTTCATGGTGACGAGTCGCCAGAGTACTGCCGCAGTTTTGGCAAACCGTGGATCAAGGCAGTTCGCGTAAAACAGGACACAAATTTGTTAGAATATGCCGCGCAATTTCACGATGCGCGCGGTTTGCTGGTTGATGCCTTTGTTGAAGGCACCCCCGGGGGGACTGGCGAAGCGTTTGACTGGTCATTGATTCCAAAGGATTTGCCCCTGCCGCTGATACTCTCGGGCGGGCTTGATCCGGTCAATGTGGGTGAGGCAGTGGCGCGGGTTGCGCCATGGGCCGTCGATGTGTCCAGCGGGGTAGAAAGTGCCCGTGGCGTTAAAGACCTGAACAAGGTTGCACAATTCATCAAGGCAGCGAGACACGCATGAACGATTTTCTCCGTTATCAACAGCCCGACCTGAAAGGTCACTTCGGCCAGTTTGGCGGCTTGTATGTGGCCGAAACGCTGATGCCCGCGCTCGAAGAGTTGCGTGTCGAATATGAAAAAGCCAAGGCCGATCCGGCTTTCCAGGCAGAGTTCAACTACGAACTGGCCCATTATGTGGGTCGCCCATCCCCGATTTATCACGCCAGACGCTGGTCCGAAGCCTTGGGCGGCGCGCAGATTTACCTCAAGCGTGAAGATCTGAACCACACGGGCGCACACAAGGTTAACAACACCATCGGCCAGGCCCTGCTGGCCCGCCGCATGGGCAAAAAGCGCGTGATTGCCGAAACTGGTGCTGGCCAGCACGGTGTGGCTACTGCCACGGTAGCGGCGCGTTACGGTCTGGAGTGCGTGGTCTACATGGGCGCAGAAGACGTCAAGCGTCAGTCGCCCAACGTGTTCCGCATGAAGCTGCTGGGTGCGACCGTTGTGCCGGTAGAGTCGGGTTCCAAGACCCTGAAAGACGCCATGAACGAAGCCATGCGCGATTGGGTGACCAATGTCGACTCTACCTATTACATCATCGGTACCTGCGCCGGCCCGCATCCGTACCCCATGCTGGTGCGTGACTTCCAGTGCGTGATTGGCGAAGAAGCCAAGGTGCAAATGGACGAAATGCTCGGGCGTCAGCCGGACTTCGTGGTGGCCTGCGTCGGCGGTGGTTCTAACGCCATTGGTATTTTCCATCCGTATATTCCGGTGCCGGACGTGCGTTTGATCGGCGTTGAAGCCGGTGGCGACGGCGTAGAAACCGGTCGTCATGCCGCTCCGCTGACTGCCAATGTGGGTACTGGCGTGCTGCACGGCAACCGCATGTACCTGATGCAGGATGAAAACGGTCAGGTTGCTGATACACATTCCATCTCCGCCGGCCTTGATTACCCTGGCGTGGGCCCGGAACATTGCTACCTCAAAGACATTCATCGCGCTGAGTATGTGGCGGCGACTGACCAGCAAGCGATTGAGGCTTTCCACGAACTCAGCCGTTTTGAAGGTATCATCCCGGCGCTGGAATCCAGCCACGCACTGGCACATGCCAAAAAGCTGGCGCCCACACTGCCCAAAGACAAGGTCATCCTGGTGAACCTGTCTGGCCGTGGTGACAAGGATATTCCGACGATGGCGCGCCTCGCAGGCATCGAACTGTAAGCGTCGCGCGGGGTTTATCGCTGCGACGACATGCGGCATTGGCTTTGACGGGCCGATGCCGCACAATCCACCCAACTTATACATTACAAAATCATGTCCCGAATCCAGACCACGCTTGGCGCACTTCAACAGCAAAACCGGCAGGCTTTGATTCCTTTCATCACTGCGGGTGACCCGCGCCCGGGCATCACCGTCGAATTGATGCACGCGCTGGTCAAGGGCGGGGCGGATGTCATCGAACTGGGTGTACCGTTCTCTGACCCCATGGCCGATGGCCCGGTGATTCAGCGCGCCAGTGAGCGCGCACTCAAGCACAACGTGAGTTTGAAAAACGTGCTGGAAATGGTCACCGAGTTCCGCAAAACCGACGACAAGACACCAGTTGTGCTGATGGGTTATGCCAACCCGGTAGAGCGCTGGGGCTATGAAGCCTTTGCCGCCGCCGCGCACAGCGCAGGTGTGGATGGCGTGCTGACGGTAGACATGCCGCCCGAAGAAGCCGAAGATCTGGCCCGCATTTTCAAGGCCAACCAGATTGACCCGATTTTCCTGCTGGCCCCGACAACCCCGGTTTCGCGCATTCAAGCGGTAAACCGGCTGGCCAGTGGCTATGCCTATTATGTATCGCTCAAGGGCGTGACCGGTGCGTCACACCTTGATGTTTCCAACGTGGCCGAGCGGATTGCTGTGATCAAACAGCATCTGACCGTGCCGGTTGGCGTGGGCTTTGGTATCCGTGACGCTGAAACTGCCCGCAGCATGGCGCAAATTGCCGATGC
>JASLES010000443.1 GCA_030151005.1 Silvimonas sp. | reverse complement strand
GGGCGCGTTGAACCTGGCCGGGGTTGGCCTCGTGAGTATTCTGGCGATTATTCTCAACCTGATTTTGCCGCAGGATAAGCAGCAGGACGGGATTGTTGAGGGGCAGGATGTTTGATCCTGAACTTTGATGTCGTGGTTGGTCGAATAAAAAGCCTGGCTGAAGAGCCAGGCTTTTTGTTTGGGGTGTTAGTGTTAGCGCCTGACGGCGCAGTTGTTTTTGATACCGGCGGTGGCCGGAGCACGTTACTTTCTTTGCTTCGCCAAAGAAAGTAACCAAAGAAAGGCGACCCTGCGACAGCGCCCACTTCGTGGGTTCCCTGCGCTTCTCGCGTGGCCCGGCAGGCTCGGGAACTCGCTACGCTCAGACACCCCTCGCCGAATTCCCGGGCCCCACTGCGATGCTCGGCACTGCCGGAGGGGAGGCGGGTCAAAACCAACGGCAACATCAAAAGCCAAAGCCAAAGCCAAAGCCAAAGCCAAAGCCAAAGCCAAAGCCAAAGCCAAAGCCAAAGCCAAAGCCAAAGCCAAAGCACTCCAACCCCGCAAACCATTTGTCCGCAAGAATGGTTTACCTCGCCTCCCACCTCGTCATTCCCGCGGAAGCGGGAATCCAGTCCGCAGCCCAACGGGCTGCTTGCGGTGGATGACCAACTTTACTTCGCGAATCCACCCTAAATAACGTGCATGTATTGCAGCTGGATTTCGGCGCAAGGGGGCCGCCGAGGACCGGAATGACGAGTCAGTGGGACGCGTGTTGAATTTGCCGTTGCTGTTGCTGTTGCTGTTGCTGTTGCTGTTGCTGTTGGGGTTGTTGTTTTTGACTTTCCTCCCCCGTTAAAGCCCAGCGCCGAAGGAGTGGAGGGAGACCTCAGGCTCCCGACCGACTGAGGGAAGCCCGGAGGGCCGCAGGGCTGGGGTCGCCTTTCTTTGCCTACTTTCTTTGGCGAAGCAAAGAAAGTAGGGTGCTCCGGCCACCGCCGGTATCAAAACCAACCGCGCCGCAAGGCGCTAACAACCCCGCAACAATATGAACTAGGTCCGCCACACCGGATTCCCACTCCACCCCATCCAGGCCACCTGGCGACACTTGCCACCAGCAACAAAAGCACTTTTCCCAACCGCATCCCCACCTCATATATCAACGCATTTGCAAATGAGAACGTTTATCATTAATATGTCGCCCAGATAAAACCACAATAGGGGGCACCGTGATCCGGTGCACCCACAGCCAATCGCAGGGTCCGTTCTCAAGATGCTGATCTTTCTCGCCATTTTGCTCACCGCCGCTGGCGCCGCCACGGTGTATGTC
Organism: Silvimonas sp.; assembly: GCA_030151005.1. GTDB lineage: Bacteria > Pseudomonadota > Gammaproteobacteria > Burkholderiales > Chitinibacteraceae > Silvimonas. The sequence goes on along the minus strand of JASLES010000443.1, from coordinate 2,963 downwards.
ACCGCGGGCAACCAAAGCATGCTGCCGCAACGCGCTGGTGCCACGGCGCGGCGTGTGGGGTGGGCTGTCATTCTTGTGTCTTTGAGCTTCTGGATTGAAGAATTTGGCGCTGGTGCAGGCGTGTCTGGCGCGTTTGTGACTCTGATGCTGAGCTGGATCGCATTGCCGTTCCTCGCGCTTTTGCCGGTCTTCAAGACTGCCCAGGGGGCACGCTGATGTGGGCGCGTTTTTCAGCTGGCGCAGTGCTTGGTTTGCCGCTGGCGTTTTTGTCTACGGGCCTTGCCAGCCACCTGTGGGTTGGTGGTTGGGATCAGGTCATCGTGCCGGTATTGCTGCTGTTTATGCCGGTGTGGGTGGGCATTATGGCGGGTAGCGTCATGTTCCGTTCTGCCAAACGGGCGTGGCTTATCCTGGCGGGCCTCAATGTGCTAACAATGTTGTTGCTGTGGGGGGCCCGCCATGCGCTGGCTTAAAGTACCGTCCGTCTCTGCCGCCACGCTGCGGCTTTACACTACCTTGCACACCTGGACTGGCCTGTTTGCTGGTCTCGCGTTGTTTGTCGCGTTCTATGCCGGTGCCATTACGGTATTCCAGGACGATGTGGCGATCTGGCAAAACGCGGCCAATCGCGGTAGCCAGATGGAAACCCCGGCCGATGGCCAGCGCCTGATTGAAAAAGTCATCGCAGCGCATCCGGATGCCAAGGCCCGTCTGAGCCTGCAATTGCCGGAAGAAACCGGCGCGCATTATGTGGCCTGGTGGTTTGATACCGCCAAAAATGACTGGCAGAACGCCACGCTGGCGCATCTGGAAGGCAGCGCCAAACCGGCCTCAGATTTGACCATCTTTATTAACGCCATCCATTACTCGCTGGGTATTCCAGTGGGTGGGATCTACTTCATGGGCGTGGTCAGCGTGTTGTATGGCCTGGCGTTGGTGTCCGGCTTGCTGATTCATTTGCCGCGTTTGTCCAAAGATTTGCTGGCCTTGCGGGCGGGCAAGAACCTGAAACGCCTGTGGCAGGATGCGCACAATCTGATTGGCGTGGTCAGCTTGCCGTTTCACATGATTTTCGCCATTACCGGCGCTGCGTTGTGTCTGTACGGCACCATCCTGATGGGATTCAACTCGCTGGCGTATGACGGCCAGTTGATGGGCAAAATGAACAACGCGCTGGATGTGGTCAGCGGTACGCCGGCCGCTGGCAAACCCGCAGCCATGCTGCCATTGCCAGACATTCTGGCCCGCGCCAAAGCACAACAGCCAGACTTTGATGCCACTGCGCTCAGCCTGTTCAATTATGGCGATGCCAACGCCGAGGCCGCCGTCCACGGCAACTCGGAGCGCTCGCTCGCGCCGTACGGCAACATTGGCGTACATCTGGTCGACGGCCGCATTACCAACACGCAGGTGGCGCGTGAGCGGGACGTCAACCACGCCACCATGAGCGGTGCGTACAGCTTGCACTTTGGCTCTTTTGGCCATTACGCGGTCAAGTGTTTGTACTTTGTGCTGGGCCTGATGGGTGCGTTCCTGTTTTATTCCGGCAATCTGTTGTGGATTGAATCACGGCGTAAACACCGCGCGGCCGAGCAGGGGCGGGCGCCGTATCACATGGCGCAAGCCACGGTTGGCGTGTGTCTTGGCACGTGCATGGGCGTGTCTGGCGCTTTTGTGGCGGCGCAGTTGGGCGCAGCGCTGGGGCTGGATATCCCGATGTTCGAGCGCCTGGTTTGCTACAGCCTCTTTTTTGCAGCGCTGGCGATTAGCTTCTGGCTACCGCCGATTGTGGCGGCCACGCGTTTGCTGATGGCTACGGCCATCGTCACCTGGTGTGTTCCGCTGGCCAATGGGGTGATCACTGGTGACCAGATGTTGCTCACCCCATGGCGCGGCCAGTGGCAGGTGTTCGGCGTAGATGCCGTTGCCACCTTGCTCGGCTGCGCGTTCATGTATCTGGCGTATCTGGTGCGCCAGCGCCAGCGTCATGGCCAGGCCAATAGCGTCTGGGCCATGCAGTCTGCGCCACCCCGGCGTGTCGTCGCGGCTAATACCGCGTAAGTCCGAATCCCCCAGGAAACATGCCGGCGCCATAAGCCGGCTTCAGAAAGAAAATCAGGCCCGGCCGCCTACAGGTCAGGCACCTCTTTACCTTGCACTCAGGAAAATTGCCATGTCATACCGTTCTCACCGCCTGCGGCCGACGGCGTTTGCTGTTGCCATTCTGTGCGCCGCGCCGCACGTTTTTGCTGACGACAATGTGTTGTCCAACGTCAACGTGACCGCCACGTCGGATACCTCGACACTGCAAAGCTACCGCGTGCCGTCGACCAGCACCGGCGCGCTGGGTGATCGTTCTGTGCTCGATACCCCGTTCTCTGAAACGGCGGTCACCGCGAAGCAGATTGCCGATCAGCAATCGAGCCAGATTTCGGAAGTGTTCAAGAACGATGCCTCGGTCACGGCCTATGGCAATGCCTATGCCGGTGAATCCAGCGGAGTGAGCATTCGTGGCATGCAGCTGGATGCCTTGAACAACGTCAAGATTGACGGTCTGGCCACGCCGGTCTGGGGCAGTGATCTGCCGCTGGAAGTATTCGAGCAGGTTGAATTACTCAAGGGGCTGTCTGGCTTTATGTACGGCTTTGGCGCGCCGGGCGGCATTATCAACTACGTGCTCAAGCGCCCCACCAACGCACCGTACCGCAGCGTAACGCTGGGCTATGAGAGCGATGGCATCCTGAAAGCCGCGGCAGATATCGGCGGCCGGTTTGACGACAACCGTTTTGGCTACCGGGTCAACGCCATCCAGGAGCAGGGTGATACGGCCGTAGACAGTGGCTATGTCAAACGCTCTACTGTGTCCGCGGCGATGGACATGCGCATCACGCCGGATCTGGTGTGGTCGGTGGACGCCCTTTATAACAAACGCCACGTCGATGGCGCGTATTACGGTGTGATTC
>JASLES010000441.1 GCA_030151005.1 Silvimonas sp. | reverse complement strand
TTAACAGTCTGTTCCGCGTGACCCCGCCGCTGCGCAGTATTCGTGACCGGGAGGCCATCCAGACCGCACTGGTCGACGGCACCGTTGACGCCATCTGCTCCGATCACAGCCCGGTGGACGACGACGCCAAGATGCTGCCTTTTGCCGAAGCCGAGCCCGGCGCAACTGGCATGGAATTGTTGCTGCCCCTGACGCTGGCGTGGGCAGAGAAAGCGCATATCCCGCTGACGATGGCCCTGACCAAAATCACCAGCGCCCCGGCCAGCATGCTGGGCTTTACCGCCGGCTTGTCTGTGGGCAACCGTGCTGATCTGGCGATCTTCGACCCCAAGGCCACCTGGCAAGTCACGCCGCAAGCGCTCAAGAGCCAGGGCAAGAACACGCCATTTACCGGCTACGAAATGCGCGGCAAAGTGGTGTTTACGCTAGTAAAGGGCAAGCTGGTGTATACGGCGGTGCCGATGATCGGGCAGTAGTCGTATCCATGAAAAACGCCGGTTCAACACCGGCGTTTTTTATGACTTGAACTGAACAGAAGTAGCGCTCAAGCCAGTTTTTGCTTCAAAAACTCCGTCAACACACCCGGATTGCCCTTGCCCTTGCTGGCCTTCATGCACTGACCGACCAGCGCGTTCAGGGCTTTTTCCTTGCCAGCCTTGTACTCTTCAACCGACTTGGCGTTGTTGGCAATCACCTCATCGACAATTGCTTCCAGCGCGCCAGTATCGGTCTCTTGCTTGAGGCCTTCACGCTCAATGATGGCGTCCGCGGCATCGCCGGACTCCCACATTTTCTTGAGCACGTCTTTGGCGGTTTTATTGTTGATGGTGTTATCTGACACGCGACGGATCAAACCGGCCAGCGCTACGGCAGATACCGGGCTTTGCGCGATGTCTTTTTCTTCGCGGTTCAACGTCGCGCTGATATCACCCATGATCCAGTTAGACGCCAGTTTGGCATCTGCACCTGCTGCAACCGTCGCCTCATAGAAGGCTGCCATATCCTTGCTGGCCGTCAGCGTGCCAGCGTCATACGCCGGAATACCGTACTGCGTTTCAAACCGCGCGCGCATGGCGGCGGGCAGTTCTGGCAGCGCTTCCTGCACGCGGGTAATCCAGTCCTCAGAGATCACCAGGGGCGGCAGATCCGGATCGGGGAAGTACCGATAATCATGCGCGTCTTCCTTGGTGCGCATCATGCGGGTCTGGCCGCTATCCGGGTCAAACAGCACGGTGGCTTGCTGGATTTTGCCGCCATCTTCAATGGTTTCAATCTGCCATTGCACTTCGGCTTTCACGGCTTGTTCAATGAACTTGAAGCTGTTCAGGTTCTTGATTTCGCGACGAGTACCAAATTCTTGCTGACCTTCGGGCCGCACGGACACGTTGACGTCGCAACGGAAACTGCCTTCCTGCATATTGCCGTCGCAAATGCCAATCCAGGTCACGAGGCTGTACAGCGCTTTGGCATAGGCCACAGCCTCGGCGGCGGAGCGCATTTCCGGCTCAGAGACGATTTCCAGCAGCGGCGTACCAGCACGGTTCAGATCGATACCGCTCTGACCGTGAAAGTCTTCATGCACGGACTTGCCGGCATCTTCTTCCAGATGGGCACGAGTCAGGTTGATGGTTTTCTCGACACCATCCACGTTGATGGTGATCGCACCGCCTTCTACCACCGGCAGCTCAAACTGGCTGATCTGGTAACCCTTGGGCAGATCAGGGTAGAAGTAGTTTTTGCGGGCAAACACAGAGCGGCGGTTTACTTTGGCACCAATGGCCAGACCAAACTGGATGGCTTTTTCCACCGCAGCCTTGTTCATCACCGGCAGCGCACCCGGCAAGGCAATATCAACCTCAGCGGTATGCGTATTGGGCGCGGCGCCAAACGCCGTGCTGGCCGGGGAGAAAATCTTGGATTGTGTTGTGAGCTGGGTATGCACTTCCAGCCCGATTACCACTTCCCATTTCATGGTCAGTCTCTCTTGTTCATTCAGTTAGAACCACTCACACAGCCTGGCGAAACGCGGTTAGCGGGGCACATAAAACAAAGCCAGCCACGCTGTGTCAGTCATTCAGTGGATAGCGTCACGCCTGATGGCGATGGCGATACCAGTAACGATATTGCTCAACAAAACCAAAACCTGCGTACAGCGCCACCGCGGCTTCGTTGCTGGCGACGACCTGCAGCAAACCCTGAGTCGCACCACGCTCTTTGCCCCACGCCAGCAATCCAGCAACAAGCCGACGCGCAAAACCCTGGCGACGCATGGCCGGATCGGTGCAGATATCAAACAGCAGCACGTAATCATGCTGGCGCACGGCAAAACCACAGGCAATGATCTGACCCGCTTGCTCCAGCACCCCAAACGCGGTTGGCGCAGCATACTGCGCCAGCATGCGTTCAGCGGCGTGCCGTTGCGCCACGTTCAAGTTGCTCAGGCGGGCAAACGCATCCATCCAGGCGGCATCTGCATTGGCCTGCAAGGTCACCGCTGCATCCTGCGGCAGCGCCAGCGCGGCCAGCTCACAGGTTTGCACGCTGGATATATCCAACTGCGCATAACCGCGTTCAGCCAGCGCGACATCCAGTGCGGCGTGTTCCTGCGTCAGCTTGAAGATGCCGGGCAGGCCCTGCTCGGCAAACCGGCGCTCGCAATACGCAACCTTATCCGCATCACTTAGCGTACCGGTATACAGTGGCGTTACCGAATTGGCCCGTTTGGTATAACCGTCAGCAAAGCGCAGCAACCAGCCGTCGAAAACTTCGGTCGACAGCGCTGGCCAGGCACTTTGCGTCATGGCTTCAAACAGGGCGATCCGGCTTTGCATGCGTTCAGAGTTCCGGTGCGCGGGTATGCCAGTCTGTTACTTGCTGGAACTGATGAGCTGCCTTGAGCAGTTTTGCTTCAGCAAAATAATTGCCAATCAGTTGCATGCCAATCGGGCGGCCATTCTTTGCAAAGCCGATCGGGTGCGACAGCCCTGGCAAACCAGCCAGGTTCACACCCAGGGTGTAGATGTCGGCCAGATACATCGCCACCGGGTCATCACTCTTCTCGCCAATATTCCAGGCGGCAGTCGGGGCGACCGGTGCGGCAATCACGTCGCATTGGGCCAGGCCACGCTGGAAGTCTTCTGCCAGCAGGCGACGCACCTTTTGTGCTTGCAGGTAGTAAGCGTCGTAATAACCGTGGCTCAGCACATAGGTACCAGTCAGGATACGGCGCTTCACTTCCCAGCCAAACCCTTCGGCGCGGGTCTTTTCATACATTTCGGTCAGGCCATCGTAATCCGCAGCGCGGTGGCCGTAACGGACGCCATCAAAACGGCTGAGGTTACTGGACGCTTCGGCCGGTGCAATCACGTAATAAGACGGGATCGCCATACGCGTGTTGGGCAGGCTGATCTCTACCACTTCTGCGCCCAGCTTTTTGTACTCGGCAATGGCAGCGTCAATGGCGCTGGCCACTTCTGCATCCAGGCCTTCGGCAAAGTATTCCTTGGGCAGGCCGACCTTCAGCCCCTTGAGCGGCTGGTTGAGGTCCCGTGTGTAGTCTTCCTTGTCGCGCTGCACACTGGTGGCATCACGCTCATCAAAACCGGCCATCACGTTGAGCAGCATGGCGCAGTCTTCAGCGCTCTTGCCGATCGGGCCGCCCTGATCCAGCGAGCTGGCGTAGGCGATCATGCCAAAGCGGCTGACCACACCGTAGGTCGGTTTGATACCCGTGACACCGCAAAACGCAGCGGGCTGACGAATGGAGCCGCCGGTATCAGTAGCAGTGGCAATCGGCGCCAGACGTGCGGCTACGGCCGCAGCAGAACCACCGGACGAGCCACCCGGCACAGCCTGTTTGTCCCACGGGTTTTTCACCGCGCCGTAAAAACTGTTCTCGTTGGATGAGCCCATGGCGAACTCATCCATATTGGTGCGACCCAACGTCACCAGACCGGCTTTGCGGCATTGCTCAACCACATGCGCGGAATACGGCGCAATGAAGTTCTCCAGCATTTTGGAGCCACACGTGGTGCGCCAGCCTTCCTGACAGAAGATGTCCTTGTGCGCCATCGGAATGCCCGTCAACGCACCGGCCTGACCTGCCGCGCGCAGGGCGTCGGCGGCTTTGGCCTCGGCCAGCGTCTTGTCTTCATCAAAGGTGATGAAGGCATTCAGTTCACCGTTGTGCGCTTTGGCACGCTGGAGGTATTCGGTGGCCAGTTCGACCGCAGAAAATTCACCGGCGGCCAACGCGGCGGCCAGTTGTTTGATACTTTTTTCAACCATTTGTCGTTGTTCCTGTGAACGGACTCTGGAATCAATCGGCAACCAGGGCTGTTGGCCACGCCAACAGCATCGGAAAAATCTGAAAAACCAATCACTTGAACGTCAACATTGCAGCATCTAAATGGCCAGAGATCGGCCATTTCCGATGCTCCGGACGTCAGTCGGCGTAACCCATACCCACCTCAACGAGGTCAATCAGGGTATGAATGACCTTGATATGGATTTCCTGGATGCGGTCAGCAAAACCAAAATGCGGCACGATAATTTCGACATCCGCCACGCCTTTAAGCTTGCCGCCATCCTTGCCCATCAAAAGGATGATCTTCATCCCGCGTGCTTTGGCTTCTTCCACCGCACGGATGACATTGGCGGAATTACCACTCGTGGTAATACCGACGAGCACGTCACCAGCCTTGCCGAAAGCGGCGACATAGCGCGAAAAAATCTCATTAAAACCGTAGTCATTGGCCACGCAGGTAATGTGCGACGGATCAGCCACCGCCATCGCTGGCAGTGCCGGACGATCGCCCCGGTAACGGCCCGATAATTCCTCTGCAAAGTGCATGGAATCACAGTGCGACCCCCCGTTGCCGCAAGCAATGACCTTGCCGCCGGCCTTGAAGGTTTCGACCAGCAGATTGCCCGCCGCGTCGATCGAACCCAGCAATTGCTGATCGCTACAAACGCGGGCCAGCACTTGTGCGGCCTCATTAAAATGCTGCGAAACGCGGTCGAGGCTCATTCAATCACCTTTGGTACAAGGTAAAGCCCGTTTTCTTTTTCCGGCGCTACGCTCTGGAATTGTTCGCGGCGATCTGTGACGGTCACCACATCTTCACGCAGGCGCAAATGCACGTCCTGGGCATGAGCCATTGGCGCAATTCCCGTCGTATCAATTGCACGCATATCTTCAATCAAACCAAGGATACGGTTAAGCTGCGTCTGCGTTGCCTGCGCCTCGTCATCGGTCACGGCCACGCGTGCCAGTCGGGCGATGCGCCTTACGTCATCTAGCGAAAGGGACATGGTATTAGCCTTCATTAACATCAACGGGATAGGGTATCATACCGCCCTTGATTCACCGAAGCGCGCGGACCTTGCGAAAACGCCACTTGACAGTGGCATTGAAAACGCCCGCAAGCCTCACTTTGAACGCTGCTTTGCGCATACCTCACCGGAACTTTTACCGGTGGCATCTGCCGGAAATGCATAAAAAATTCGTGGTTGTCTGTCTTCGTGACAGGCACCCTTTTCTGACCGACCCGATTATTGATTGAGAGCACACGATGTTTGGCCTCCTCTCCGGCTATTTTGCCAACGATATCGCCATCGACCTTGGCACCGCGAACACCCTGATCTACATGCAGGGCAAAGGCATTGTGCTGGATGAACCTTCAGTCGTCGCCATCCAGCAAGAAGGCGGCCCTTCCGGCAAGAAAACCATTCTGGCCGTTGGCGCTGAAGCCAAGAAAATGCTGGGCCGCACGCCGGGCAGCATTACCGCCATCCGCCCGATGAAAGACGGCGTGATTGCCGACTTCACCATCACTGAGCAAATGCTCAAGCAGTTCATCAAAAAGGTGAACCCGAGCCGTCTGTTCTCCAGCCCGCCCCGTATCGTGATCTGCGTCCCTTGTGGTTCTACCCAGGTGGAACGCCGTGCGATCCGTGAATCGGCCCTGGGTGCAGGTGCCCGCAAGGTCGAACTGATTGAAGAACCGATGGCCGCAGCCATCGGCGCTGACCTGCCGGTTGAAGAAGCTACCGGTTCCATGGTGGTGGATATCGGCGGCGGCACCACGGAAGTGGGCGTGATCTCGCTGGGCGGTATTGTTTATGCCAGCAGCGTGCGTGTAGGCGGTGACAAGTTTGATGAATCCATCATCAACTACATCCGTCGTAACTACGGCATGCTGATTGGTGAAACCACCGCAGAAGAAATCAAGAAGCGCATCGGCTCTGCCTTCCCGGGCGCCGAAGTGCGTGAAATGGAAGTGAAGGGCCGCAACCTTGCAGAAGGCATCCCGCGTTCGTTCACCATTTCTTCCAACGAAATCCTGGAAGCGCTGACCGAACCGCTGAACCAGATCGTGTCTGCCGTGAAGCAGGCGCTGGAACAAACCCCGCCGGAACTGGGCGCCGATATCGCCGAAAAAGGCATGGTGCTGACCGGTGGTGGTGCGCTGTTGCGTGATCTGGATCGGTTGTTGATGGAAGAAACCGGCCTGCCAGTGATTGTGGCGGAAGATCCGCTGACTTGCGTGGTACGCGGTTCCGGCAAAGCGCTGGAAAAGCTCGACAAGGGCGGCGTGGTGATTTTCACCAACGACTGATCGACGCAGGATACTGTTTCTCACACCGGGAAAAGCAGCGGGCCCAACGCATAAGCATTCGGCCCGCTTGTTGGTTCTCGTCGCAACGGCGACACGATGCAAGCAACTCAACCCGCCTTTTTCAAGCAAGGCCCAAAGCCGCTGACGCGGCTTTTGATCTTTTCGGCGCTCTCGCTCGCGCTGGTGGTGGCTGATGCCCGCTTCCAGATGCTGGGCCGTGTGCGTGAAGAGGTTTCAGTGGTGCTCTACCCCTTGCAATGGCTGGCAACCACGCCGTTCCAGGAAGCGCGCAACGCCAGTAACTTCCTCAGCCGTCAGGCAGACTTGCTGGCAGAAAACCGCAAACTGAATGATGCGCAGTTGGTCGCCCAGGCTCAGGCGATGAAAATGCATGCGCTGGAAGCCGAAAACGCCCGGCTGCGGCAGTTGAGCGAGCGCCAGTCTTCGTTTGGCAATCCGTCGCAACTGGTGGAGGTGCTGTACAACGGGCGTGACCCGTTTACGGCCAAGCTGATCGTTGACCGCGGTCAGGCCGCTGGCATTGTGGCAGGTCAGCCAGTGATTGATACCGTGGGCGTGGTGGGTCAGGTCATCCGTGTGCAGCCGCTCACCTCTGAAGTGCGCCTCATCAGCGACCGGGACCAGATGGTGCCGGTGATGGTGCAGCGTAATCAGTTGCGCGCAGTGGTTTATGGCATGGGCCGCAATCAACCACTGGAAGTACGCAATATGGCCCCCAACGTCGATATCCAGAATGGCGATGTGATGGTGACCTCCGGTATCGACGGTATTTATCCGGCCGGGCTGCCGGTGGCGAAAGTGGTCCGTGTAGACCGTTCATCAAGCAGTGCTTTTGCGCACATTGTGTGCGAGCCGCTGGCCCAGGTGGACCAACACCGCTTCTTGCTGGTACTTGACCCGCCGCGGCCCTTGCCGCCCTACCCGGCCGAACCGCAAACGGCGCCGGAAAACACCAAGAAGAAACGGGGACACTGATGCCGGTATCCAGCCAGTTGTTGCGGCCGGTTCGCGGCACGCTGATTTTCTTTACCTTCCTGGTCGCGCTGGTGGTCAACCTCTTGCCCTGGCAAGTGGGGCTGGCCAACTTCACGCCGGATTTTGTCGCCCTGTTCATTGTGTACTGGACACTGAACCAGCCGCGCCGGGTGGGCGTGGGCTGGGCGTTTGTACTGGGTATTCTGATGGATGTGGGTGACGGTAACGTGCTCGGCCAACATGCCTTTGCCTACAGCGTGATTGCCTACCTGACGCTGGCCCGTCAGCGCCAGCTCAATGTATTCCCGTTCTGGCAACAAGCCTTTGTTGCACTTGGCTTCTTGCTGCTCTCCCAATTGTTGATGGTGCTGATCCGGCTTGCGCTGGGCAGCGCCTTTGTCGGCTGGGGCTATTTTGCCGGTTGTTTCCTGTCTGCCTTGATCTGGACGCCGTTGTCCAATCTGATGCTGATGTACCAGCGCAAACCCACGTCTGAATCGAAATATGAGTCGTCGTAGCGAAATCAAGAACCAGATGGCGGAGCGCTATGCGTTCCAGCTCCGCCTTGCCGCTGCGGCCCTGTTCGTCCTTGTCCTGTTTGGCATTCTGATTGCGCGCTTTTCCTGGTTGCAGGTAGCGCAGCACGGTCGCTATCAAACGCTGGCTGAGCAGAACCGGATCTCGCTCGTGCCCATCGTGCCGCCGCGCGGGGTCATTTATGACCGCAACGGTGTGGTGCTCGCCCACAATTTCTCGGCTTACACGCTGGAAATCACCCCATCCAAGGTCGGGCCGCTGGAAGATTGTATTAACCGGCTGGCCAAAATCATCGACATCACACCCAAGGATCGCCGTCGCTTTAAAAAGCTGATGGAAGATACCAAGGACTTTGAGTCGCTACCGATCAAGACCCGCCTGACCGACGAAGAAGTGGCGCGCTTTGCCGCCAACAGCTATCAGTTTCCGGGCGTGGAAGTGAAAGCGCGCTTGTTCCGTCAGTACCCGCTGGGCAAGGTGGCCTCGCATCTGATCGGATATATCGGGCGGATCAACGATAAAGATCTGCAAGACCTGGATGACTCTGGCGATCTGCCCAACTATCGCGGCACGGATCATATCGGCAAGGTCGGCGTTGAACAGAGTTACGAGAGCGATCTGCATGGCGTGACCGGCTTTGAAGAGGTCGAGATCGACGCCGGTGGCCGTGCCATCCGGACGCTCAAGCGCACGCCGCCGACACCGGGCAAGAACCTGATATTGTCTGTGGATATCAAGCTGCAGCAGATTGCGGAAGACGCTTTTGGCGACCGTAAAGGTGCGCTGGTTGCCATTGACCCGCAAACCGGCGGCGTGCTGGCATTTGTCTCCAAACCCGGGTTTGATCCCAACCTGTTTGTGGACGGCATTGATCCGCAAAGCTGGAATGACCTCAATACCGACCCGGACAAACCGCTGAACAACCGTGCGCTGCGGGGCACCTATCCGCCGGGCTCAACCTTTAAGCCGTTCATGGCGCTGGGGGCGCTGGAAGGCAATTTCCGCTCTGCGGGCACCGTGATCAACGATACCGGCGTGTTCAATTTTGGCGGTCACGCATTCCGTGACGACAAGGTGGGCGGCCATGGTGCGGTAGATATGTACAAATCGATCGTGGTGTCTTGCGATGTGTATTACTACTCGCTGGCAAATACCATGGGGATTGATGCCATCTCCCGCTTTATGGCCACGCTGGATTTCGGCAGCCCCACCGGCATTGATATTGATGGCGAACAAAGCGGCGTCTTGCCCTCGCAAGAATGGAAGCGCAAACGGTTCCGCACACCAGCCACGCAAAAATGGTACGCCGGTGAAACGGTGTCCATTGGTATTGGCCAGGGTTATAACGCCTACACACCGCTACAGATGGCACACGCAACGGCGGCCATCGCTAATTCCGGTGTCATGTTCCACCCGCACCTGGTACAGTACATTGTCGATGGCACCAACGGGAACAAGACGGTGGTCGAGCCCAAGCCAGAGCGCGTATTGCCCTGGAAGCCCGCCAATATTGCCGTGGTACAACATGCCATGGAAGGCGTGATCAAGGAAGGTACCGGCGCCAAAGCCTTTGCTGGCGCAGCCTATACC
>JASLES010000412.1 GCA_030151005.1 Silvimonas sp. | reverse complement strand
TGATCTGGGTGAACTGCGCGTTAACCCGGCTACGCGGGAGGTGACACTGAAGGGCCAGCCGGTGACCCTTTCTGCCCGTGAATACGCGCTGCTGGCTGCCTTGGCTGAACGCCCCGGAGTGCCGCTCTCGCGTGCCCAACTTGAAGAGCGCCTTTATGGTTGGGGGGAAGAAATTGGCTCGAATACCGTGGAGGTTTATATCCACGCCCTGCGACGCAAGCTGGGCCCGGACTGGATCAAAAACCTGCGCGGTGTGGGCTACTTTGTGCCCAAGGCGGCCGCATGATTTCCATCCGCAAGCAATTGGTGGCCTCGCTGCTGGCGGTGCTGTGCGGTGCAATTGCGCTGGGTGCAGGCATCACCTTTTATCGTTCCCGCCAGGAAGCCAACGCACTGTTTGATTACCAGTTGCGGCAAATGGCGCTGGCGCTGCGTGATCAGAGCTTTGCCCGCGCGCTACCTGCGCCTTCCAATGATCGTAGCGATTTTGATTTTGTGATCCAGGTCTGGAACGAGCGCGGCATTCGTATTTATATGTCGCACCCCAACCGCGTGTTACCGGATCAGGCGCAACTGGGGTTCTCAACTGTAGAAACGCGTGACGGCACCTGGCGAGCATTTTCGATCCCGTTGGCGGGCGAGGTGGTTCAGGTGGCCCAGCCCATGCGCATCCGCAATCAGCTGGCGCTGATGGCCGCCATTCGTACTTCCATGCCGTTTCTGGCCATGCTGCCTTTACTGGCCGTGATTGGCTGGTTGGCGGTGGGACGTGGCCTCAAACCACTGGAAGACCTGGCGGGGATGGTCGCAGCACGCACGCCGACCGCGCTGGAACCGATTGAAGACAAGCGCGTGCCGGTAGAGGCGGGCGTGTTGGTCAACGCCATCAATATGTTGATGGCGCGGCTGGGCCGCACCCTGGATGCACAACGCACCTTCACTGCAGATGCCGCGCATGAACTGCGTACGCCTCTGACGGCGCTGCAATTGCAATTGCAGTTGCTGGAACGCGCCACCACTGATGAAGAGCGGCAAACCGCACTCCGCTCGCTACAACTTGGGCTGAATCGCGCCACCCATGTGCTGCAGCAGTTGCTCACACTGGCACGGGCTGAGCCGGACAATCGCCACCAGACCCCCTCTGATATTGATCTGGCAGAACTGGCCGGTGAAGTGCTGGCCGATCATTTGCCGCTGGCCGAAGCGGGTGAACTGGATATTGGCCTGGAGCCCGCCGTCAACGCCGTGCATGTCACGGCCGATCGGGAGGCGGTGCGCACCGTGTTTGCCAATCTGATCGGCAACGCGATCCGCTACACCCCCAAAGGCGGGCAGGTGGATGTCTCTACCAGCCTGAATGAACAAGGTCAGCCGGTATTTCGGGTGTGCGATAGCGGGCCGGGGATTCCGGCCGAGGAACATGAACGGGTGTTCGATCGTTTTTACCGGCGTCCTGGGGTATCCGCTGCCGGCAGTGGTTTGGGGCTGGCCATCGTCAAAGCCCTGGCGAGTAAAGAATCTGCGCGGGTTGTGCTGGGAAGTTCCGCACTGGGTGGACTAGCGGTAGAGGTAATATTTACCCAGAAAAACCAGATTGCCTGAACAGTCGTTCTGCCACTTTTAAGGCTTGTTTAAGTTCGCTGGTTTTAATCTCCAATGCAACGGTCCACCAAGATGACTGCAAAGGAGCAACACCCATGAAGACACCTCGCACCTGGAAGACGTCGGCCATTGCTTTGGCACTGACCGGGGTACTTGGCTTCTCCGTGGCTAAAATGAACACGCACTTGTTGCCGGAAGCGGTAGCCGGTGCGCAGCCTGTCGCCGCGCAAGCGGTGGCTGGCGTAGCAGCGCCACAAATGGCGTTGCCCAATTTCAGCGATATCGTCGGCCGCTATGGCCCGGCGGTGGTCAATATCAGCGTGACGGCACAGGTCAAAACCGCCAACCGCGCGCAACAAGCGCCCGGGCTTGATCCGGACGATCCTTTCTATGATTTCTTCAAGCGGTTCGGTATTCCCAACCCGCAGGGCGGCGGGGAAGGTGATCAAGCCCAGCCCATGCACGCCCTGGGTTCCGGTTTCATCATCAGCCCGGATGGCTTGATTCTGACCAACGCTCATGTGGTGGCAGATGCCAGTGAAGTCACGGTGAAGCTGACCGACAAGCGTGAATTCACCGCCAAGGTACTGGGTGCGGACAAGGCGACTGATATCGCCGTGTTGCGCATCAAGGCCGATAACCTGCCGACCGTAAAGCTGGGTGACCCCGCTGGCTCGCACGTGGGTGACTGGGTGCTGGCCATTGGCTCGCCGTTCGGGTTTGAAAACTCGGCCACAGCCGGGATTATCTCGGCAAAGTCTCGTTCTTTACCGGATGAAGGCTACACCCCGTTCATCCAGACGGACGCCCCGATCAACCCGGGTAACTCTGGCGGTCCGCTGTTCAATCTGAATGGCGAAGTGATCGGCATTAACTCCCAGATTTACTCGCGCAGCGGTGGCTTCCAGGGGTTGTCATTCTCCATTCCCATCGACATTGCCCGCAATGTCGAGCAACAAATTGTGGCGCACGGCAAGGTCACGCGCGGTCGGCTGGGGATTTCCATCCAGGATGTGAACCAGGCACTGGCCCAGTCGTTTGGTCTCAAAACCCCAACCGGTGCGCTGGTCAGTGGTGTCGAGCCGGATAGCCCGGGTGCCAAGGCCGGCTTGAAGGCGGGCGATATTGTGCTCAAGCTCAACGGCAAAACGGTGGAGAACTCCAGCGAGCTGCCGCCGGCGGTAGCAAATCTGGCCCCCGGTGCCGATGCGACCATGCAAGTCTGGCGCAATGGCAAGACCGTGGATATCACGGCCAAGGTGGGCGAAGCGAAAGACGCCAAAGTGGCCTCGGCCAATCCCGCGCAGGATCATGGCCGGCTGGGGCTGGCGGTGCGTCCGCTCTCACCGGATGAAAAGCAGGAATCCGGTATTGCGACGGGTCTTGTCGTTGAACAGGTGGGTGGGCCCGCAGCGCAAGCGGGGATTGAACCGGGTGATGTTGTGCTGGCAATCAATGGCACCAACGTGACCAATGCAGATCAATTGAAATCTCTGGTGGCCAAGGCCGGCGACCATGTTGCGCTACTGGTGCAGCGTGGCGATGCCAGGATTTTTGTTCCGATCAATCTGGGTTGATCACCGGCGGCATCCGGTAATCAGTCTGGTTTGATTGCGGGTTCGGCAGACCCCGCAACTGAAGTACGAAGTTTGATGTACCTGAAGTGTAATTGACTCTCCCTGATAAGCTCGGGGGCGTACCGCAAGGTCCGCCCCCTTCTTTTTTTCTGGCCTCACAATATGTTTTGCTAGCCGCGATACATATATTCCCGCGTCAGTGGCAGCCGGTTCATGCCCGGACCACCGGCTTTGACGGCCACAATCTGGTTAAGTGAAATCCAGTCATGCGTGAAGCCATACGCGCAACCGGCCAGATAAACCCGCCAGATCCGGTATTTTTGCTCGCCCGCCAGTTTGCGCATGCGCTCGCCATGCTCTTCAAATCGCTCCGCCCAGTGTTTTAGCGTGAGCGCGTAATGGCGGCGCAGGTTTTCTACATCCAGCGGCTCCAGCCCCGCAGCGCACATTTCACGCAGGGTGAGGCTGATGTGGGGGAGTTCGCCATCCGGAAACACATAGCGGTCAATAAAGTCGCCACCGCCAAATGGAGTGTCGCCAGAGTTGACGTCTGTGCTTGTAATACCGTGATTCATGGCCACGCCGCCATCCACCAGCAGGTTATGAATGCGGCGGAAATACCCTTCCAGATTTTTGAGTCCTACGTGTTCAAACATGCCCACGCTGGTGATTCGGTCAAACTGGCCGGTGACGTCCCGGTAGTCTTCCAGTCTTACTTCGCAGCGATCGGCAATGCCTTCCCGCGCAATGCGCTCTTTCGCGTATTCGTACTGGTTCTGCGAGAGCGTCACCCCCACTGCGCGCGCACCGTACTGCTTGACCGCACGGATCATCAGCGCGCCCCAGCCGCAGCCAATATCCAGCAGCCGCTGACCAGGCTGAAGGTTGATCTTGTTGAGGATGTGATCAATCTTCTGTTCTTGCGCTTGATCGAGTGTGTCGGCTTCAGAGCGAAAATACGCGCAGGAATACACCATGTTCTTGTCCAGCCACGCACTGTAAAACTCGTTTGAAACGTCGTAGTGGTAGCTGATGGCGTTTTTGTCAGAGTCGCGGGAGTGGCGACCGTTGCGTGCGCCGGGCCGGCTGCTATCGCCTTCAGCAGCGGCCAGTTGGGTGGCAATGTCGACCACGTCCAGCACGTGGCCTTCCAGGTCGATCTCGCCTTCCACATAGGCTTTGCCCAGTGAATCGAGCGTTGGGTTGATGACATGTCGCAAACTGCCAGCGGTATTGGCAATCAGCGTGACCCGGGGTTCCGGGTGCAAATCAAAATGCTTACCGTTCCAGAGCTGCAGGCGCAGGGGAATGCCATGACTGCGCATGCGACCGAGGAAGTCTTCGAAAAGATGGTTCCAGGGCATATTGACCTCAGTTCAAGGTTGCAAATAGTCAAACCGGCTTATCTATGCCGGCCTCGCCTTAAAATTAGAACATCGGGTCAAAATCACCAGAGATTGATTCAGCAAAAAACAGTTTCCATTGCGATGAACTGTGGCCCGATGGGGTTTTTGCGGGGCAGGGCCTGGCTTTTGGCTGGCAGCCGGTTACAATCGCAAGCATTTGTGTTCTTCGGGTTTGTCATGAAGCCAGCTTGCAGTCAAAGCGTCGCGCTGCTGACCATGGTTCTGGTTCTGGCCGGATGCTCCTCCACCCCGGTTAGCCGCCCGTCCCAACCCGCAGTCAGTCGGCCGGTCGATCGCAGCGTCAGCACGATCCAGGTGCCATCTGAAGACCGTCAGGAAATCGTGCTGTATGCCTTGAGTCTGCTGGATGTGAATTATCAGTTTGGCGGCGCCAATCCTGAGGCCGGGCTCGATTGCAGTGGTCTGGTGTACTTTATCTACAAGAATGCACTGGGCGTGACGCTGCCGCACAATGCAGCCGAGATGGCGAGATTGGCGCGCCCGGTTGATCGGCAAAAGCTGCAGGCAGGGGATCTGGTGTTCTTCAATACCCTGGGCAAGCCGTATTCACATGTCGGTGTTTATATTGGCGATAACAAGTTTGTCCACGCGCCGTCAAGCCGCGGGCATATCAAGGTGGAATCGCTCAACTCGCCATGGTTTGCCGCGCGCTTTGAGGGCGGGCGCTCGTTGATGGCGGCCAATTAGAGCGCTACCGCATCACCAATAAACAAAAAGCACGCCAAAGGCGTGCTTTTTGTTTTACCAGACTCACCTGGCGCCGGCCCGAATCACGCCTTGTCGCGGGTGATTGAGCCGGGGCGGCCACTAAGCTGACCGGTGTCGGAATATACCTGGGAGCCATCGTTGCGCTCCTGGACCAGGTCAGCCACAAAACCATCTACCAGTTGCCGGCGGGTATCAATCAACGAGCCATTACTGCGATTGATGGCGGCAGCCTGACGTGCCTGTTCGCGCAGGGTATTCCAAGCGCTGGCGCCTTCTGGCAGGTGAGTCTCAAACCAGCGCTGCACATCGGCCTGGTGAGTGGCAATGCCGTTGTCGGCAAACCAGCCTTCGACAAGGCGGGTCGTTTGTTCGGTGTTGTTGGCTGCTTGCTGCTTGGCTTGCAAAAGGCCGGCCAGCTCATCAATGCGGTTGTTGACGAGGCAATCCTGTTCCTGGTGCAGCAGCGTGAGCAGCTCGGCCAGCGCGCTGGATGCATTCTGGATCAATTCAATAACGGATTGGGTTTGAACCACAGGCGTAGTCGCTACGAAGAAGGAGATTCAAAAACGCGGGCGTTTGCCGCTGCGACGGGCACGCAGGCCCGCGCTGCAGACACGACGAGATTACTGGCTCAACAGATCTTGCACGCTGGAAATCAGCTTGTCGGCAATATTGTCGGCACGCACGGTAAAGCGACCCTCGCTGATGGCCTGACGCAAGGATGCAACACGGTCACTATCAAATACACTATTGTCGCTGCCGGTCTGGTCGGTCTGACCCAGTTGCGCGGCAACGGGGTTGAGCGTGACGTTTTCCTGGGCAGCGCCTGCAGATTCTTGAGTCGATGCGGACTGACTGGCAGTCGAAGACGAACGACTGGCGTCGGAACGCGAAGGCGTCGGCAGGGATACTTTGCCAGATTGGTCTATTTTCATGGTTACCTTTCCCGCCCGCCGGTACGGCAGGCTGCGCATTAACGTTTATTATGCCAATTATCGGCAGCGCACGTGGGAACTTTAGGGGCAATTGACCCGGATTTGCGGCTTTGTTGCCAAAGTGAAGAGGGTATATCCGCAGGTGACGCCTTGCGCGGGATCAAATTTGAGCATGCCTTAGCCCGTTGGCACGCGCAGGTACGGGCAGACGGGTGGCAGGTTTTGCGGCAAACAATGCAACGCATGCAGCGACAATACCGTTGTAAAGCCTTGGTGCACAAGGGTTGTTGCCATTGTCATGATGAGGCTGGCACCTGCTTTGCTGCCTCTAAGACGTGCCGTGCTTGGGGAGGGCAGAACGTTGCTGTATAGTTGCGTGATTTTTGGGTTCCGCCCCATACCAAAAAAGCCGTCAAAGCCGCTAGAGCAGGCGTTTTACAACGGTGGAACACCACGCAATCTTGTGCAATACCCAAAGCCCTGGCGGCTTCTCAGGGAAACAAAAACAGTATGAAGACCACTTTTCTGGATTTTGAACAACCGATCGCTGAACTCGAGAACAAAATCGAGGAACTGCGCTATGTGCAGGACGATTCGGCAGTCGACATCTCTGTGGAAATCGGTCACCTGGAAAAGAAAAGCCAGGAACTGACCAAGGCCATTTACGCCAAGATCACCTCGGCCCAGATCGGCCAGGTGGCACGCCACCCGCAGCGCCCGTACACCCTTGATTACATCAAGGCGTTGTTCACCGATTTTGAAGAACTGCATGGCGATCGCCATTATGCGGACGATGCCGCCATTGTTGGCGGTGTGGCGCGTTTCAACGGTCAAAGTGTGGTCGTGATCGGCCATCAGAAAGGCCGTGATACCAAAGACCGCCAATATCGCAATTTCGGTATGCCGCGCCCGGAGGGTTACCGCAAGGCGCTGCGCTTGATGAAACTGGCAGAAAAATTCAATCTGCCCATCATGACCTTTGTCGATACCCCGGGTGCGTATCCGGGTATTGGCGCGGAAGAGCGTGGCCAGTCCGAGGCCATTGGCCGCAACCTGTTTGAAATGACCAAGCTGCGCGTGCCGGTGATCTGCACGGTGATTGGCGAAGGTGGTTCTGGCGGTGCGCTGGCCATTGCCGTTGCCGATCAGGTCATGATGCTGCAGTACTCCACGTACTCGGTGATCTCGCCAGAAGGTTGCGCATCCATTCTGTGGAAAACCGCAGAAAAAGCACCGGATGCGGCAGAAGCCATGGGGATTACCTCTGGTCGCCTGAAAACCCTCGGTTTGATCGACAAGATCATTAACGAACCCGTGGGTGGCGCGCATCGCAATCATCAGCAAATGATGGTCGCCATGAAAAAAGCGCTGACCGATGCCCTCAAGTCGGTACAGGACAAATCGGTGGACGAGTTGCTGGACACCCGCTTTGATCGCCTGATGGCCTATGGCAAGTTCAAGGAAGTTGACCCTGCCTGATACCCTGTCGGGCGACTTGATTGTCGCCCGGCTGGCGCCTTTCTGCCCGGATACAAGCCCGCCAGCCCGCCTTTGCGTGGGCCTCTCTGGCGGGCTTGATTCTGTGGTGCTGTTGCATCTGCTTGCCACCGCGCGCCATCTGCTCCCTTTTGACCTGTCTGCGTTGCATGTCCATCACGGCCTGTCGCCCAATGCCGATGACTGGGCAGCATTTGCCTGCGACTACGCAGCCGGCCTCGGCGTGCCATGTCTGGTGGAGCGTGTAACGCTCACCCAGCGGCGCAGCCACGGCATCGAAGCGGCCGCCCGCAATGCCCGTTATGCGGCGTTTGCCCAAACCAGCACAGACGTGGTGCTGACCGCCCATCATCAGGGTGATCAGGTGGAGACCGTACTGCTCAATCTGTTGCGCGGCAGCGGCTTGCCCGGGCTTGCCGCCATGCCTTCCACCCGCCCGCTGAATTCGCATATCACCTTGCTGCGCCCATTGCTGGATATCCCGCGTGATGAATTGCTGCGCTATGCCCAGCAGCATGGCTTGCGCTGGATTGAGGATGAAAGCAATCAGCAGACCGACTTTGACCGCAACTTTTTGCGGCACAAAGTGATCCCGATTGCGGCAGAGGCATTCCCGTCGCTGGCGCGTAGCGTCTCGCGGAGTGCCCGCCATATTGCGGAGGCGCAATCCTTGCTCGATGAACTGGCGCAGGGTGATCTGGTCCAGTGTGTGAGTGAAGAGGCTTTCTTGTTGGCGACGCCGCTCTCGCCACTGCGATTGCGCCATGCGTTGCGGTACTGGCTGGCAGAGCTGGGGCTGGTGCTTGATACCCGGGCGTTTGATGAACTCTGGCGTACATCGACCCAGGCCGCCAGCGACAGCCAGCCTGCGCTGATCTGGCGTAAACAGGCGGTGCGACGTTACCGTGATCGTTTGTACGTGACCTCGGCCAATGTCCAGCCAGGCGAGCTGACCACGCTGGTTTGGCAGCAGGGTACAGATAATGTGGTGCCTGCATGGCGGGGCCAGTTGCGTTGGCGGCAAGTGGCGCAAGGTGGCATTGCTGCGGTACATCTGACCGGTGAAATCACGCTCAAGCCATGGCAAGGCGCGCGAACTCTGCGATTACGAGCCGATGGCCCGGCGCAGCAACTGAAGACGCTGGCGCAAACGCACGGTATTGCGCCGTGGGTGCGCAGCCAGACGCCGTTGCTGTACAAAGGTGAGCAGTTGCTGGCCTGGCCTGGTATTGGCGTACAAGCTGAATTCCAGGCGACCGAAGGCGAGCACGGCTGGTTGCCGTTCTGGCAGCCCAATCGGTCGGACCAACCCGCCTAAGCGGCCAGTGGCGCCGGGTGTTGCGCCAACCACGCCCATTCCTCATCGGTGTACAAGCGCGAACGCGTCAGAAAGCGCAGACCGGTGGGGCGTTCCAGCGAGAACATGCCGCCATTGCCGGGGATCGCATCAATCGTTAGCTGAGTGTGTTCCCAGTAGCTGAATTGTGATTCGCTCATATAAAACGGAACGCCGCCAATTTCGCCCAGCAAAACATCGGACGAACCCACCATAAACTCATCGCGTGGAAAACACATCGGTGCGCTGCCGTCACAACAGCCGCCGGATTGGTGAAACAGCAAATCGCCGTGCTGTGTCTTGAGCTGTTCGATCAGCTTCAGGGCTTCTGGTGTTGCGGTGACGCGGGCAACCTGGTCGGTCATATCGCCTCCTTGTCGGCGGGTCAGCCAGTGGCTGGCCCGCCATTCAAGCGTGGTTCTCAGAAGAAACCCAGCGCCTTGTCCGAATAGCTCACCAACAGGTTCTTGGTTTGCTGATAGTGATCCAGCATCATCTTGTGGTTTTCGCGCCCGATGCCCGATTGCTTGTAGCCGCCAAATGCCGCATGCGCCGGGTAAGCGTGATAGCAATTGGTCCAGACGCGGCCAGCCTGGATTTCCCGGCCAAAGTGATAAGCCCGGTTTACATCCCGCGTCCATACGCCTGCGCCCAGGCCGTAGAGGGTGTCGTTGGCGATTTCGAGCGCCTCGGCTTCATCTTTGAAGGTCGTGACTGAGACCACTGGCCCAAAGATTTCTTCCTGGAAGATGCGCATCTTGTTGTTGCCTGCAAACACCGTGGGCTTGATGTAATAGCCCTTGGTCAGTTCGCCATCAAATCGCGCCGGCTCACCGCCGGTAAGGCATTTGGCGCCTTCTTGTTTGCCCAGGTCCAGGTAAGACACGATTTTCTCGAACTGCTCTTGCGAGGCCTGTGCGCCGATCATGGTATTGCCATCAAGCGGGTGCCCCTGACGAATGGCCTCCACGCGTTTGATGGCGCGTTCCATAAAGCGTTCGTAGATTGATTCCTGTACCAGCGCGCGGGAAGGGCAAGTGCACACTTCACCCTGATTGAGCGCAAACATGGCAAAGCCTTCCAGCGCTTTGTCAAAAAAGGCGTCATCGGCACGCATCACATCATCAAAGAAGATATTCGGGCTCTTGCCGCCCAGCTCCAGCGTGACCGGAATCAGATTCTGGCTGGCGTATTGCATGATCAGGCGGCCAGTAGTGGTTTCGCCGGTAAAGGCAATTTTGGCGATGCGCTTGTTGCTGGCCAGCGGCTTGCCGGCTTCCAGACCAAACCCGTTAACCACGTTGAGTACACCGGGTGGCAACAGGTCTGCAATCAGGTCCAGCAAGACCAGAATGGATGCCGGTGTTTGCTCGGCCGGTTTCAGCACAACGCAGTTGCCTGCCGCCAGGGCCGGGGCCAGTTTCCAGGTGGCCATCAAAATCGGGAAATTCCACGGAATGATCTGGCCGACTACGCCTAGCGGTTCATGAAAATGGTAGGCAATCGTGTCGTGATCGATCTCGGAAATCCCGCCTTCCTGTGCCCGTACCGCGCCGGCAAAGTAGCGGAAGTGGTCAATCGCCAACGGGATATCCGCCGCGCGGGTTTCGCGGATCGGCTTGCCGTTATCAATGGTTTCCGCCACGGCCAACAGTTCCAGATTGGCTTCCATGCGGTCGGCAATCTTGTTCAAAATATTGGCGCGTTCCGCTGGCGAGGTTCTGCCCCAGGCACCTTTGGCTGCGTGGGCGGCGTCCAGGGCCAGTTCGACATCTGCCGCCTGCGAGCGCGGCACCTGGCAGAACGGCTCGCCGGTAATGGGGGAAACATTATCAAAATAACCGCCGTCGACCGGCGCAACCCATTTCCCGCCAATGTAGTTTTCATATTGTTTGCGATAAGGGAAGGGCAGATTCAGGAACTTCATCTCAGCGTGGTTCATTTGACCGGTTCTCCTCTTTGAGTGGGGCAAGTGTTGTCACCTGTGCCAGCCCCGTTGGGGCCAGCCCCACTGTTGCAAGCGCTGTGCCACCTTGCGCTGCCTGCGCGCCGATCACGCAACGTGCTGATTTTCAGAGGTTTTCCGGATAAGGTGGGCGAGGGATATTGGTGCTTTTGCGCCAGAATGCAACAGGTGTTACATTGGGTGGTGAACAGTCAAGGCCTTGATTCTGAACGAAAATCTCGTTGCACTGCAGCACGGATTGACGACCTGCGGAGAGCCCTGTGCCCTATTCATCATTCCAGCCGCTGGGCGAAACGGCCATGCCGCTGGACCTTGCTACCTTGCGCAATGCCCACGCCCGCTCGCGCCAGTTTGGCCTCTCGGAAAATACCCGACCGGACTACGCTTTACTCTCGCCCAATGCACTGGCGCAGCGGCTTGATCAGCACCGCTTGTTCTATCAACACGCGCTCCCGCTGGTAGAAACGCTCTACCAGCAGATCGCCAATACCCACAGCATGATCGTGCTGACAGATGCCTCCGGCCTGGTGCTGCATTCATTGGGGGATGACGATTTTCTGGCGCGCGCGCAAAAAGTCGCGCTGCAACCCGGGGCCATCTGGACAGAACAAAGCCAGGGCACCAACGCTATCGGCACTGCATTGGCAGAGCATCGGCCCGCCACAGTGCATGGCGACCAGCATTTTCTGAAAGCCAACCAGTTTTTGACCTGCGCCAGCGTGCCCATTCTTGACCCGCACGGCGGTTTGTCTGGCGTGATTGATGTGACGGGCGATTGTCGTGGTTATCACCGCCATACGATGGCGCTGGTGCGCATGCAGGCACAGACGCTGGAAAACCAGTTATTGCGGGATGCTTTTACCGATGTGCTCTATCTGGGGTTTCATGGCCGGCGCGAGTTTGTCGGCACGCTGATGGAAGGCATTGCCGCCTTCTCGCTGGATGGTCACTTGCTGGCTGCCAATGGCAGTGCGCGTTTCCAGTTGGGGCTGGAAGACGATATCGCGGGCCGGCAGTTTGATTCCCTGTTTGATCCCGGGATGGAACACGTGCTGGCGCGTTGCCAGTCGGCGGGTGAGGGCTGGGTGAGCTTGTGTCTGCATAACGGTGTGCGGGTGCAGGCGCGCGCCGCATTGCGCTTGCGGGATATGCCGGCCGTCAGTCGGGTTTCGCCACGCTTGTCGCGCCTGGCTTATCTGAATACCGGCGACCCACAATTGGCGCGCGTGCTGGAGCGCGTCGGCAAGGTGCTGGGGCGGGATGTACCGGTGCTGATTACCGGCGAAACCGGAACCGGCAAAGAAATGCTGGCGCAAGCCATGCACGGCGATTCGCCGCGTACAGATAAATCCTTTGTGGCGGTCAATTGCGCGTCGATTCCGGAAACGCTGATCGAATCCGAGTTATTTGGCTACGCCGACGGTGCGTTTACTGGCGCGCGGCATAAAGGCCATCGTGGCAAGATCGTGCAAGCCCACGGCGGCACGCTGTTTCTGGATGAGATTGGCGATATGCCGTTGGCCTTGCAGGCACGCTTGCTGCGCGTATTGCAGCAGCGCGAGGTAATCCCGCTGGGCAGTGCTCAGGCGATACCGGTTGATATTGCACTGATCTGTGCCACGCATTGTGACTTGCCGTCGATGGTGCAACGGGGCGAATTCCGGGCTGATCTGTACTACCGCATTCAGGGTTTGACCGTGCGCCTGCCCCCAGCACGAGAACGCACAGACCTGGCGGCGGTGATCCGCAAAATGCTTAACGCCGAACAAACCGGGCAGATGCGTTACACGCTATCAGCGCAAGTCATGGATCTTTTTCTGGCCTACGCGTGGCCGGGCAATTTCCGGCAGTTGTACAACGTGCTGCATACCGCGTGCGTGCTGGCAGGGGATGAGCCGGAAATCGCCCTGGCGCATTTGCCGGATGATTTTGTAGCGCTGGCGGAAGCGGGTGGCGATGCTGAGGCGACCAGTACTGGCCGATTGGCAACGGTGACGCAGGCGGCAATCCAGTCTGCGCTCACTGAGCATGAGGGCAATGTGTCGGCCGCCGCCCGGGCGCTAGGCGTATCGCGTAACACCATTTATCGCAAGCAACGTCATTGAGCGGTGACCCTTTGGCAGATGCAAAAAAGCCGCAATCACTGCGGCTTTTTTGTACTGGGCGATGGATGCGGCTGGTTGATCAGGCCACCAGTTTCTCCAGCACCCGACGGTAGACGCCAGCCAGCTTGGGCAGATCTGCCACGGCCACACACTCGTTGAGTTTGTGAATGGTGGCGTTCAACGGGCCAAACTCCACTACTTGTGGGCAGAACTTGGCAATGAAACGGCCATCGGATGTGCCGCCGGTGGTCGAGAGTTCCGGCGTGATACCGGTTTCTTCCTGAATGGCCGCCTGGATGCTGCTGACCAGTTCGCCCTGACCGGTCAGGTACGGCTCGCCCGACAAGCTCCAGCTGATTTCATGTTCCACACCGTGCTTGTCCAGAATGCTTTCCAGTTTGGCTTTCAGTGTGTCGGCCGTGTTCTCGGTAGAGAAGCGGAAGTTGAACAAGACTTCAACCGTGCCCGGAATGACGTTGGTGGCACCGGTGCCGCTGTGCATATTGGAAACCTGCCAGGTGGTCGGCGGGAAATACGCATTGCCCTTGTCCCACTCGGTCACGGTGAGCTCGGCCAGTGCCGGTGCCAGGCTATGGATGGGGTTTTTTGCCAGATGCGGGTAGGCGATGTGACCTTGTACGCCATGGACAATCAAATGACCCGAGAGCGAACCGCGCCGGCCGTTCTTGATCATGTCGCCAAATTGCTGTGAGCTGGTCGGCTCGCCGACAATGCAAAAATCAATCTTTTCGTTGCGCGCAGCCAGCGTCTCAATGACCTTGACCGTGCCGTCATGCGCGGGGCCTTCTTCATCCGACGTGATCAGATAGGCAATCGAACCCTTGTGGTCGGGGTGATCCTTCAGGAATGCCTCGGTCGCGGTAATGAACGCAGCCAGCGATGCTTTCATGTCTGCCGCCCCGCGACCATACAGATGACCATCGCGGATTTCTGGTGCAAACGGATCAGAATGCCAGCGATCCACCGGGCCGGTCGGCACCACATCGGTGTGGCCCGCAAAGACCAGCACCGGGCCGCTATCGCCTTTACGCGCCCACAGGTTGTCCACCTCGCCAAAACGCAGGTGCTCAATATGGAAGCCCAGATTAGCCAGGCGCCTTGCCATGATGCTTTGGCAGTCGGCGTCATCAGGGGTGACAGAGGCACGGCGCATCAGCGCTTCGGTCAGTTCCAGGGTGGGATCGCTCATGGTCTTCTGTTTTTCTCGTAATCAGTCGTAATCAATAAAGGTCAGGTGAAGCCGGGCAAGTCTCTGGCCTGTTAGCCGAAGATGCCTTGATACAATTCGGGTTTATAGCCCACGGTGATCTGACCATCGCGGTCCAGCACCGGGCGCTTGATGACAGACGGCTGGGTCAGCATGACGGCAATGGCCGATTCGGCATCGACGACGCCTGCTTTGGTGGCCTCATCAAGCTTGCGCCAGGTGGTGCCCTGACGGTTTACCAGTGGCTCCCAGCCTGTGCGGGCTATCCAGCTGGCCAGCAATTCGCGGCTGACACCGTTCTTTTTGAAGTCATGCCACTCATAGTCGTGGCCCTGTTCAGTCAGCCACGTGCGGGCTTTTTTGACGGTGTCACAATTGGGGATGCCATAAAGCGTCATGGGTGTACTCGTAAAAAGGATTCTGATGCTCAGCCGCGGGAGGAGGGCCCATGAAAAAGGGCCGCTTTTTGCGGCCCTGATTATGCGGCTTAACGCGCATCAATGCAGCGAAATATTGAAATTGAGATCAGCCGCCGCTGCCTCGCCCGTCTTCTTGCCGGAAGACTCATCTTGCTCTTCCACGGTCTGGGCGTTGTTCACCATCCAGGACAGGTTGGTGGCCGAATCGGCGTTGCGCAGCGCTTCATCCAGTTCGACTTCACCAGCGCGATACAAGCGGTAGAGAGATTGTTCGAAGGTTTGCGAACCTTCGGCCAGGCTTTGCTCCATGGCTTCCTTGATTTCAGACAGTTGCCCGTCCCGGATCAGTTCGGCAATGCGCGCGGTATTGAGCAGGATTTCCACCGCAGGGATCAATTTGCCTTGCTTGTTGCGAATCAAGCGCTGGGAAATGATCGCTTTGAGCGAGGTAGAAAGGTCATACAGCAGGCTTTCGCGCGCTTCTTGCGGGAAAAAGTTAACCAGGCGCGCAAGCGAGTGATAACTGTTGTTGGCATGCAGCGTGCTGATACACAAGTGGCCGGCCTGCGCGTACTGCATGGCGTAGGTGACGGTTTCGCGGTCGCGCAATTCACCAATCATCAGCACATCTGGCGCTTCACGCATGGCGTTTTTCAGCGCGTCATTAAAGCTGTGGGTATCCATGCCCACTTCGCGCTGGTTCACCAGGCTCTTTTTGTGGGTGTACAGATACTCGATCGGGTCTTCCATGGTCAGGATGTGGCCCGAATGGTTCTGGTTGCGGTGTTCCAGCATGGCCGACACAGTCGACGATTTGCCGCTGCCGGTTGCACCCACCACCAGAATGATCCCGCGTTTTTCCATCACCAGATCTTTCAGCAGGCCTGGCATGCGCAGTTCTTCCAGCGTGGCGGCATTGGGCTTGATAAAGCGCACCACCATGGCCACGCTGCCGCGGCTCTTGAAGACGTTGATCCGGAAATTGCCAATGCCTTCCAGCGCCATGCCAAAGTTGAGTTCCAGATCTTTTTCAAAGCGCGCAATGTGTTGCGGGCTCATGATCTGGTACACCAGTTGTTTGACGTGATCGGTCCCCAGAACCTGATTGTTGACCGGGTAACATACCCCCTGGATCTTGATCGTGATCGGTGCATTGGCCGACAAAAAGAGGTCGGACGCCTGGCGTTCCGACATCAATTTGAAAAACGGCATCAGGTTCATGGCAATTCCCTCCCGGTTCTATCAAGCCACCGGCAAAATCCGCCTGAACCGCACGCAGGTTCTTTGCGTAGGGTGCTCGGGCGGACTGGCCGGCTGCTTGTTATGCCTGCCCTTGCCGCAGTTCCCGACGCAGGATCTTGCCCACGTTTGATTTGGGCAACTGGTCACGGAACTCGACAAGACGCGGTACTTTGTAATTAGTCAGTTGTTCACGGCAGTACGCAATCAATTGCGCTTCCGTGAGTGTCAGGTCTTTCTTTACCACGAAAATCTTGACCGCTTCGCCGGATTTGTCGTCTGGCACACCAATGCAAGCCACTTCCAGCACACCTGGATGCCGCGACACCACGTCTTCCACCTCATTGGGGTAAACGTTGAAGCCAGACACCAGCACCATGTCTTTCTTGCGGTCGGCAATGCGGAAAAAACCGGTGGTCGACATGATTGCTACGTCGCCCGTACCCAGAAAGCCATCAGCCCCCAGTACCTTGTCGGTTTCATCTTTGCGTTGCCAGTAGCCTTTCATCACCTGCGGGCCCTTGATAAAGAGCTCACCGGCTTCACCTGGTGGCAGAACCTGTCCCTGATCATTGCGGATCTGGGCATCCGTGGACGGAATCGGCAGGCCAATCATGCCATTGTATTCGCGCAGCGTCATCGGGTTGATCATGGCTGCGGGCGACGTTTCGGTGAGCCCGTAGGCCTCTACCAGCGTGACGCCAGTGACTTTTTTCCACTTGTCAGCGACGGACTGCTGTACGGCCATCCCGCCGCCCAAAGTGAGCCGCCAAGTGGAGAAATCCAGCTTGAGGAAGTCCGGGTTGTTCACCAGCGCACCAAACAGCGTGTTGACGCCGGTAATGGCGGTCACCGGATATTTACCCAGTTCTTTGACAAAGCCTGGAATGTCGCGCGGATTGGTAATCAAGAGGTTGGTGGCGCCCAGCTTGGTAAAGATCATGCCGTTCGCGGTCAGCGAAAAGATGTGATACAGCGGCAGGGCGGTCACAATCAGCTCCTGACCGTCGCGCACGGCGCCGGAAATCCAGGCGTGCGCTTGCTGCATATTGGCCACGATATTACCGTGCGTCAGCATGGCGCCTTTGGCCACACCGGTGGTGCCGCCGGTGTATTGCAAAAACGCCAGATCATCGTGCGTCAGGCGCACCGGGCTAAAATGTAGCCCCTTACCGATCTTGAGCGTGGTGTTGAAGTCAATGGCGCCGGGCAGCGAATATGCCGGTACCATTTTCTTGACGTACTTGACCACGCTGTTCACCAGCAAGCGCTTGGGAAAATCCAGCATGTCGGCAATTTCGGTCACGATCACGTGCTTGACGCTGGTATTGCCAATGGCTTTTTCCAGCGTATGGGCAAAATTGGCGACGATGACAATGGCCTCTGCGCCGGAGTCTTTGAGCTGGTGTTCCAGCTCGCGCGGGGTGTAAAGCGGGTTGACGTTGACGACCACCATGCCGGCTTTCAGGATGCCGAAGAGGGCGACTGGGTACTGCAGCAGATTGGGCATCATGATGGCGACGCGCGTACCACGTGCCAGCTTCAGATCCTGTTGCAGGTATGCCGCAAAAGCGGTGGTGAGCTCGTCAAGCTCGTGATAGCTGATGGACTTGCCCAT
>JASLES010000321.1 GCA_030151005.1 Silvimonas sp. | reverse complement strand
TCTTTGGTTACTTTCTTTGGGGCCGCCGAGGTGGCGAAGCAAAGAAAGTAACGTGCTCCGGCCACCGCCGGTATCAAAACCATCCGCGCCGTCAGGCGCTAACAACCCACAACCAATACAATATGAATCAGGTCCGCCACCCCGGATTCCCGCTTCGCTTCATCCGGGCTACGCAGCTGGATTCCGGCTCAAGGCCGGAATGACGAGTCAGTGGGGCGCACCTACCCGCCCTCCTATCAACTTCCGTCGCAAAGCAAAGCTGGGCCCCAAGGCGGCCCCACTCAACCCGCCCCGCCGCCAAACAAATCCCCCCCAGGCAACACCGGCTGCCGCCGTGGCAAGGTAAAGCGGAACACCGCCCCGCTACCCTCGCGATTGGCCGCGCTGATCTGCCCGCCATGCGCTTCAACAATCTCCCGACAGATCGCCAGCCCGAGGCCAGAACTGCCCGGCGGATTCAGGCCACTCCCCTGCACGAATTTCTCAAAAATCCGTTCCAGGTCTTCCGACGCAATCGGCGGGCCATCGTTTTCTACCGTCACCACCAGCATGGGTTCTTCATGCCAGACCGAAATCGTGATCACGCCCGCATCCGGGCTGAAACGGATGGCGTTGGAAATCAGATTGCGCAGTACCTGGGCGACGCGTGTCGCGTCACAATCAAGTTCGTCGTCGCTGACAATCTGGCGGGCCAGCGTCACCTGTTTGCGAGTGGCCAGCGCTTCCAGTTCAGAGGCCACGCCATCCACAATGCGGCCCAAGCGATGCGGGGCCAGGTGGTAATCCATCTTGCCGGACTCCAGCTTGGCAATGTCCAGCAAGTCATTGACCATGCCCAGCAAGCGCTCGCCTGACATGATGATGTTCTCGAAATAGCGTTTGAGCTTATCCGGCCGCGCGCTCTCGACCTTGTCCAGCCCGATGCGGGCAAAAGACAGAATGGCATGCATGGGCGTACGCAACTCATGCGAGATATTGGACACAAACTGTGTTTTGGCGCGGTTGGCGTCGTTGGCGCGGTCGCGCGCGCCACGAAGATCCGCTGTTTGTGCGGCCACAATGTCCTGCAAATGATCACGCGCGTCTCTTAGTTCACCCTCCGTCAGTTTGAGCGCAGTGATGTCCCGCACCAGCCACAGCACCTGCCGGCCTTCCGTGTCTTGTGGCGGCAAAGGCAAGATCAGCGCTTCAAACCAGCGCACGCCTTCCGTGAGTTCTGCGTCGTACACCATGCGCTGGGCCAGACCGGATTGCACGGCGATATCCAGCGCCATGCGGCCGCCATCGACCACCGAAGGCGGCATGGTATGAAAGATGGAATGCCCGGTGGGGTTACTTTCAAACAGGCGGGAGGTATTGCCAAAGGCATCGCACACCCGGCTATCTGCCGCCACGACAAACACCGGGTCCGGCAGAATTTGTGACAAGGCAGCCAGCCGCGCCGCGTTGATCCGGGCGGTTTCCGCTTCGCGCGCCAGTTCTCCGGCGGCTTGCACCAGTTGCCGGTCACGCTCGCCCACGCGCCGTGCCATCAATTCAAAACCATGCGCCAGGCGGCCCAGTTCGTCCGGGCGATGGGCGCTTGCCAGCAGGATATCGTAATTGCCGTCACCGACGCGGGCCTCGGCCTCGACCAGTTCGTGCAGTGGTTCGGCCACCAGCTTTTTGAGCACGCTCCACAAGATCAGCAGTTCCAGCAGCAGCGAGATCGCCCCCAGAATCAACACATATCGGGCACTGGCCCGCGCCACGGCAGCAATGTGTGAGCTGGGGTAAACCACAATCAAGCGCCAGTCTGGCCCGTGAATGCGCCCCACGCCCAGGTGAAAGGCTTCATCCGGCGTTTCGACCACGTCGGCCATATCGCCCACTTTGAGCGCGGTATGCACGATGGTTTCCAGCTGCGCATCATGCAGGTGAGAGACATCCAGATTGCCGCCAGCCAGCTGGATTTCCTTGCTCAGGCGCGGGTGCGCTATCAGTTGCCCGTCGGCCCGCACAATCAGGTTATAGGTGCCGGTCAGATGGTCGTTGGCGGTGCGTCGTACCAGGTCGTCAATGACGATATCCTGGCCGGCAGTGGCTACCCAACGCCCGTTCAGATCGGCCGGCGTCACGTGCGACACCATCCATTTACGAGCGCCGTCGTCAAAGTACACCGTGGTCCAGAAGGGGGCGCGCAGCGGGTTGCTTTGCGGTGTGGAACGCCACACGGTTTCATATTCGTAGATATTGGTTTTGGGGGTGGCTGACAGGCTCCAGTCTACAAATGGCGCGTAATTGAGCGACATTTGTTCTGGCATGTTCATGAAACTATCCAGAAACCGGTTGGTGGTCAGCGGCCCCCAGGCTGTCAGCAGATCCCAGCCCACCACAATACGGCGCTTGAAATCCGGGGTCAGCGGCACATCGTTGCGGATGAACACCGTGGCCTTGTGCCGGTAGTCACTGACTTCAGGCCGCATGCGGATCACGCCGTCTTTGCCTGGCGCAAACAGGGCATTAAAGCGGGCGCTGTAGTCTTCGTCGCCAGCTTGCTTGAGCCGTCGCACCATTTCGTCGGCCAGCATGCGCGTCTGGGTTTCTGCCAGCAAAAAGTGTTCGCTTTCGCCATCCGCGCGGGCCTGCACGTAGTTGCGCAGCCCTTCATCAATGGTTTCTTCCAGGCTGTGATAGAAGTGCCAGTAGGCCGCGAGCGTAATCAACACGATGACGGCGGCAATGCGCAGCCCCATTCTGGTGAGGGCGCGGCGGGCAAGCGATGTGCGAACCGGCTGCTGCGGCATGTTGTCCTGCGTGAAACCGGCCTGCAAGGGCGGATTGTTTTTGATTTGGCGTAACGGGTGCTTGTGCTGGCAGATTATGCCCGCGTCATTTTCCGGCGCAAGGGCATCCCCCCGGTTTAGCCAGGCGTGTTATTTCAATCTACGTCATTTTCCACATTTAGCCGGTTTGACTGAACTGGCAACTGCCAATCCCGTCAGTGTTCGGCGGTGCGGGCCACCTTGAACAAGGCCAGGGCAGCTTCACGCTGCACCGCGTGATCTACCAACGGCGCAGGATAACTCCCGGCTGACACGCCCGCGCGCGCTTGCCACGGCGCGTGAATATCCTTGTCACTAAGCGCTGCCAGTTCCGGGCAATAGCGGCGGATAAACCGGCCTTGCGGATCAAATTTTTGCGATTGGGTTACCGGGTTGAAGATACGGAAATACGGTTGGGCATCGCAACCGGTGCTGGCGGCCCATTGCCAGCCGCCGTTATTGGCGGCCAGATCAAAATCGATCAGTTTTTCTGCAAAATAGCGCTCACCCCAACGCCAATCGATCAACAGGTCTTTAACCAGAAAACTGGCGGCAATCATGCGCAGGCGGTTATGCATATAACCGGTCTGATTAAGCTGGCGCATGGCGGCGTCGACAATGGGGTAGCCAGTGCGGCCCTCACACCAGGCGGCAAACCAGTCCGGATTGTCCGGAAACGGCAGGGTGTCGTATTCCGGCTTGAACGCGTGCTCCACCACGTCTGGCCGGTGCCAGAGAATTTGCTGGTAGAACTCTCGCCAGATCAACTCAGACAACCAGGTTTCTGCGCCGATACCGCCCTGGGCATGGGCAAACGCGGCCAGTTCGCGGATCGACACCGTGCCAAAGCGCAGGTGTACCGACAAATAAGACGGCCCTTTCACGCCAGGAAAATCCCGCGCTTCATGGTAGCGGTTGATGCGCTGGCGAAAATCCTCCACCAGGAACTCACCGCCGGTCATGCCCGGTGTAATCGGCAGGCCTGCCAGCGTATCTTCAGCAAAGCCCAGTTGCGTTAGTGTCGGCACGATTTGGGGTGGCAGCCGCGCCAGACTGCCGATATAGCGCTGCACCGGGTAGGAGCGTAAATAAAAAGCAT
The DNA here is from genome assembly GCA_030151005.1 of Silvimonas sp. Lineage (GTDB taxonomy): Bacteria > Pseudomonadota > Gammaproteobacteria > Burkholderiales > Chitinibacteraceae > Silvimonas. The sequence continues at coordinate 4,575 of JASLES010000321.1, read as the reverse complement.
CCAGTTTTGCCAGCCAGGCTCGCTTGTAGGGCGTGAACACACTGAACATACCCCGCGCCTGGGTCAGGACTTCATCACGCTCAAAAATCACCTGATCCTTGAATGTGGCAAAACTGACGCCAGCTTGTTCCAGTGCGTGTTTGACCATTTCATCACGCGCCATGGCCGCCGGTTCATAGTCGTGATTGGTATAGACCGCATCAACGCCGAACTCCCGCGCCAGTTGCACGATGGCCGCCGGCGCACTGGCATGCCGTACGACGAGGTCACTGCCGGCCTGCCGCAAGGCAAGCTGCAGTTCCAGAATACTGCCGTGAATGAAGGCCACGCGCCGGTCATGCACGGGCAAATCATCAAGAATATCCCGGTCAAAAATGAACACGGGCACCACTTCGCGGGCGTCTTTCAGTGCGTGATACAGCGCGGCCTGGTCAAACAGGCGCAGGTCGCGACGAAACCAGATGAGCGTCCGTTGAACCATCAGGATTTTCCGGGGACGAATGCAGGCTATTCTACGAGAGGCACAGCGCTTTAACACATTGTCATGAACATCATCATGAAAAAGCACCCGGCCAGGACGAAGTGATTCGTCTGCTTTGTGCGATAATTGGAAGCATGAACATGAATCTCACGCGCCATTTCCTGATTGCCATGCCCAATCTGGTTGATCCGGTTTTTGAACGTACGCTGGCCTATATCTGCGACCACAACGAACGTGGCGCCATGGGCGTGATCGTGAACCGACCGCTAGGCATGCCGTTGTCTGCCTTGTTTGAACAGATTGATGTCGAACTGCACCGTCCGGATGTGATCGAACTGCCGGTTTATTTTGGCGGACCAGTTCAGACCGACCGTGGTTTTGTGCTGCACCAGCCGCTGGGCGAGTGGCAGTCTACCCTGACTGTGTCTGACGAAATTGGTCTGACTACGTCTAAAGACATTTTGCTGGCGGTCGGTGAAGGTGCCGGGCCGGAGCAACTGTTTGTCACCCTGGGTTACGCTGGCTGGGAAGCCGGTCAGCTGGAAAACGAAATCAGCCAGAACGCCTGGATTTCCGTCCAGGCCGACCCCAAGATCATTTTCGATCTGCCGCCAGAAGAGCGCTACGAAGCCGCACTGGCGCTGATGGGCATCGACATGGCCATGCTGAGCAAAGAAGCCGGCCATGCCTGATCAGCGCGCCATGGTGCAGCCATGACGAGCGCGTTGGCGTTTGACTTTGGCGAGGCCCGCATTGGCGTCGCCACAGGCTCGTCCGAACTGGGCATTCCCCACCCGGTCTGCACCATCGCAGCGGTGGATAACGACACCCGCTTTGCCCGTATCGCCGCGGTCATCAAAGAGTGGCAGCCGGATGTGCTGGTCGTTGGCATGCCGCTCTCGCTTGATGGCGAACCACACAAGGTCAGTTTTCTGGCCCGCAAATTTGGCCAGCGCCTTTACGGCCGGTTCAACCTGCCAGTGGTGTATGTGGATGAACGCTTCAGTTCTGCCGCCGCCAGCGAGGCTCTGAACGAAACCGGCGTGAAGGGCCGCAAGCAAAAAACCGCGCTCGACCAGGTGGCTGCCATGCAGATTCTGCAAGGCTGGTTTGACGGCGCCATCATCGAGCCGCCGGCTGATCCGCCTGGTCAACCCGCGTCAGACTGATCTTCATCTCACCGCCCCTGCCCCGTATTTTCAGGACACACCGCGCATGCACAATCCGCAATTGAACAAGAATAAAGCGCTGATCCACCTGTTGACCACCGAAGGTCTGCCGCGCCCCATCCTGACGCAGATTCTGGATCGCGCAGCAACGTATGTGGCCGAGATGGAAGCAGGTCACAAGAAGTTTCCGGTGCTCAGCGGCAAATCGGTCTTCAACCTGTTTTTCGAGAACTCCACCCGCACCCGCACGACGTTCGAGATCGCGGCCAAGCGGCTCTCCGCCGATGTGATCAACCTGAACATCAATGCCTCGTCTACCGCCAAAGGCGAAACACTGCTCGATACCATCCACAACCTGGAAGCCATGGGCGCGGACATGTTCGTGGTGCGCCATGCGCAATCGGGCGCGGCGCATCTGATTGCAGAACACGTCAAACCGGGTATCGCCGTGGTCAACGCCGGTGACGGCCGTCATGCCCACCCGACGCAGGCGCTGCTGGACATGTACACCATCCGCCACTTCAAGGGCGATTTCACCGGACTGACCGTCGCCATTGTCGGAGACGTATTGCATTCACGCGTAGCGCGCTCACAAATTCACGCGCTCTCTACCCTGGGCTGCCCGGAAATCCGCGTGATCGCCCCCAAGACCCTCTTGCCGGTCGGCGTGGAACAACTGGGCGTGCATGTTTATCACGACATGGCCGAAGGCCTGAAAGGCGTGGATGTAGTCGCCATGCTGCGCTTGCAGAACGAGCGCATGGCCGGGGCCTATCTGCCTTCTACACAAGAGTTCTTCAAGTACTACGGGCTAACGCCAGAGAAACTGGCGCTGGCCAAGCCGGACGCCATTGTCATGCATCCGGGCCCGATGAACCGTGGGGTCGAGATCGACTCTGCCGTGGCAGACGGCAACCAGGCCGTGATCTTGCCGCAAGTCACCTTCGGCATTGCCGTGCGCATGGCGGTGATGGCGCTGGTGGCGGAAAACCAGGCGCAACAAGGCTAAGACAAGGGATCATAACAATGAAAAGAATCGCGATTCGCAATGGCCGCCTGATTGACCCGGCGCACGGTACCGACAAAGTGGGTGACCTCTTTCTGGATCACGGCAAGATCGTGGCCGTCGATACAGAGCCAGAAGGCTTCAAGATTGACCAGACCATCGACGCCACCGGCCTGATCGTCATTCCAGGTCTGGTTGATTTGTCCGCCCGCCTGCGTGAGCCGGGTTTTGAGTACAAAGCCACGCTGGCCTCTGAAATGAACGCAGCGGTCGCTGGCGGTGTGACCAGCATTGTTTGCCCGCCCGACACCGACCCGGCGCTGGATGAACCCGGCCTTGTAACCATGCTGCGCCAGCGCGCGCGCCAGCTTGATCTGGCCCGCCTCTACCCGGTTGGCGCACTGACCCGTGGCCTGAACGGCAAAGACCTGACCGAACTGGCTGAGTTGCGGGATGCCGGTTGCGTGGCGTTCTCGCAGGCCGAACACCCGATTACCGATCTGCAAGTCTTGTTCCGCGCCATGCAATACGCCGCCACGTTTGACATCCCGTTGCGCCTGCGCGCGCAGGATGCCACGCTGGCCGGTCACGGCGTGGCTCACGATGGCGAATATGCCGCCCGCCTTGGTCTGACCGGCATTCCGGTCATTGCCGAAACCGTCGCCATCGCCACCATTGTTGAACTGATGCGCAGCACCGGCGCACGCGTACATTTGTGCCGGGTTTCCAGTGCTGCCGGCCTTGCCATGATCCGCACCGCCCGCCGCGAAGGCTTGCCGCTGACGTGCGATGTGTCGATCAACCACGTACACCTGGCGGATATCGACATTGGCTTCTTTAACAGTCTGTTCCGCGTGACCCCGCCGCTGCGCAGTATTCGTGACCGGGAGGCCATCCAGACCGCACTGGTCGACGGCACCGTTGACGCCATCTGCTCCGATCACAGCCCGGTGGACGACGACGCCAAGCTGCTGCCTTTTGCCGAAGCCGAGCCCGGCGCAACTGGCATGGAATTGTTGCTGCCCCTGACGCTGGCGTGGGCAGAGAAAGCGCATATTCCGCTGACAATGGCCCTGACCAAAATTACCAGCGCCCCGGCCAGCATGCTGGGCTTTACCGCCGGCTTGTCTGTGGGCAGCCGTGCTGATCTGGCGATCTTCGACCCCAAGGCCACCTGGCAAGTCACGCCGGAAGCGCTCAGGAGCCAGGGCAAGAACACGCCATTTACCGGCTACGAAATGCGCGGCAAAGTGGTGTTTACGCTGGTGAAGGGCAAGCTGGTGTATACGGCGGTGCCGATGATCGGGCAGTAGTCGTATCCATGAAAAACGCCGGTTCAACACCGGCGTTTTTTATGACTTGAACTGAACAGAAGTAGCACTCAAGCCAGTTTCTGCTTCAACAACTCCGTCAACACACCCGGATTGCCCTTGCCCTTGCTGGCCTTCATGCACTGACCGACCAGCGCGTTCAGGGCTTTTTCCTTGCCGACCTTGTACTCTTCAACCGACTTTGCGTTGTTGGCAATCACCTCATCGACAATTGCTTCCAGCGCGCCCGTATCGGTTTCTTGCTTGAGGCCTTCACGCTCAATGATGGTGTCCGCGGCATCGCCGGACTCCCACATTTTCTTGAGCACGTCTTTGGCGGTTTTATTGTTGATGGTGTTGTCTGACACGCGACGGATCAAACCAGCCAGCGCTACGGCCGATACCGGGCTTTGCGCGATGTCTTTTTCTTCGCGGTTCAACGTCGCGCTGATATCACCCATGATCCAGTTAGATGCCAGTTTGGCATCTGCACCCGCCGCAACCGTCGCCTCATAGAAGGCTGCCATATCCTTGCTGGCCGTCAGCGTGCCAGCGTCATACGCCGGAATACCGTACTGCGTTTCAAACCGCGCGCGCATGGCGGCGGGC
>JASLES010000377.1 GCA_030151005.1 Silvimonas sp. | reverse complement strand
CCCCAATCTTTCTGTGGCAGAGAACATCTATATTGGCCGCTTTCCGCGCAAGGCCGGCCGCATCGACTGGGCCACGCTGCACCAGAACGCCCGCACCTTGCTGGCCACGCTCTCGCTCGACCTGGACGTGACCCGTGCGCTCGACGCCTACCCGATTGCCATCCAGCAAATGGTGGCGATTGCGCGTGCGCTCAGTGTGGATGCCCAGGTGCTGATCCTGGATGAACCGACCTCCAGCCTGGATGAAGATGAAGTCCAGAAACTCTTTACCCTGCTGCGCCAGTTGAAAGCGCGTGGCATGGCGATTCTGTTTGTGACGCATTTTCTGGAACAAACCTACGCGGTGTCTGACCGCATCACCGTATTACGCAATGGCGAGCGGGAGGGCGAATACCTGGCCCGTGATCTGCCACGCCTGACACTGATCCACAAAATGGTCGGCCGCGAAATCGATCCGGATCAACTGGCCAAACCGCAATGGGCAGATGCCCAACCGGGCGACACTTTTATCGGGGCGCAAGGCATCAGCCGACGCGGCAGCATGCAGGCGCTGGACCTGGATATCCGCGCGGGCGAAGTCCTCGGTCTGGGCGGTTTGTTGGGCTCTGGCCGGACCGAGACCGCACGCCTGCTGTTTGGCGTGGATAAATGCGAAGCGGGCGAAATGAAAGTGGCGGGCCAGAACGCAAAGTTCTCCTCCCCGCGGGATGCCATCAAGGCCGGCATTGGCTATTGCCCGGAAGACCGTAAATCTGAAGGGATCATTGCCGATTTGTCAGTGCGCGAGAACATCATTCTGGCACTGCAAGCGCGCCAGGGGTTGTTCCGCTATCTGCCGCGCAAACGCCAGGACGCCATCGCCAATGACTACATCCAGCATCTGGGGATCAAAACACCCCATGCAGAGCAACCGATTGGCCTGTTGTCTGGCGGCAACCAGCAAAAAGCCTTGCTGGCACGCTGGCTGGCAACAGACCCGAAAATGCTGATCCTGGATGAGCCCACACGCGGTATTGATATGGCCGCCAAGCTGGAGATCATGGATCAAGTGCTGGCGCTGTGCCGCAAAGGTTTGGCGATCCTGTTCATTTCTTCCGAGATGAGCGAAGTGGTGCGCGTCAGCCACCGCATTGCCGTGCTGCGCGACCGCCACAAGGTGGGCGAACTGCCGGCGGGCCAGACCAATGAACACGCGGTCTTTCACATGATTGCCGGAGGCGAACAATGAATACGGCCACCCCTGAGGGCTGGCACAAGACACTGGTGCGGCACCCGCTGTTTTTGCCGGTGCTCACGCTATTGGTGCTGTTGCTGGTTAACCGTGCGTTCAACGCGCACTTTTTTCATATTGAAAACAAAGACGGTCACCTGTTTGGCAGCCTGATCGACATCCTGAACCGCGCTTCGCCGCTGGCTCTGGTGGCCCTGGGCATGACGCCGGTGATTGCCACACGCGGGGTAGATGTCTCGGTCGGTGCGGTGGTGGCCATCAGCGCGGCCACGGCGGCGGTGCTGATTGGCGGGCAGATGCAGATCGTCAATGGCGTGGAGGTGTATGTCAGCAATGTGCCCCTGCCCTTTGCCATTGCCGGCGCATTGCTGGTGGGTTTGCTGTGCGGATTGTGGAACGGTGCGCTGGTGGCGTATGTCGGCATGCAGCCCATCATTGCCACGCTGATCCTGATGGTCGCCGGCCGTGGCATTGCCCAGCTACTGACTGCCGGGCAAATCATCACCATTTACTACCAGCCGTATTTCTTTCTGGGCGCCGGTTTTCTGGGGGGTTTGCCCTTTGCGCTGTATATCGTCGCGGCCGTGGGGATCGTGTTGTGGTTCTTCACCCAACGCACGGCGCTGGGACTGTTTGTAACCGCCATTGGCATCAACCCCACGGCGTCTTACTTTGCCGGCATCAAGGCCCGCGCCATCATGCTGTGCGTGTATGGGTTCTCTGGCTTGATGGCTGGTGCAGCCGGTCTGATCATCAGTTCCAACGTGAAAAGCGCGGATGGCAACAACGCCGGTCTGTTGATGGAGCTGGATGCCATTCTGGCGGTGACGCTGGGCGGTACCTCACTGGCAGGCGGACGGTTTAGCCTTGTGGGTTCGTTGATTGGGGCGCTGATCATCCAGACACTGACCTACACCACGTACTCCATTGGTGTACCGCCGGAAGCCAACCTGGTGGTCAAGGCCGTGGTGGTGTTCATTGTCTGCGTGGTGCAGTCCGAGCCCATGCGTAAATTGATCCTGCGTGATCCATCCTTGCAGGGAGTCACCCGATGAACAAACCTTCTTTGACGACACGCCTGACCGATCCGCGCACCTTGCCGCTGTTGATTACGCTGGGGTTGTTCTTGCTGATGTTTGGCTATGGCTCAGTGGCATATCGCGGTTTTTTCTCTGCCCAAGTGCTCTGTAACCTGTTCATCGACAATGCCTTTTTGTTGATTGTGGCCATTGGCATGACCTTTGTGGTGATCTCTGGCGGCATTGATTTGTCGGTGGGCGGCCTGGTGGCGGTGACAACCATGATCTCTGCCACGCTGGTGCAGTCTCATCACTGGCCGATCTGGGTAGTAACGCCGCTGGTGCTGTTGCTGGGTGCGCTGTTTGGCGGCTTCCAGGGCGTGCTTATCCAGTATTTCCGGCTACAGCCGTTTATTGTCACGCTGGGTGGCCTGTTCCTCACGCGCGGGCTGTGTTTTCTGATCAACATTGAGTCCATCACTATCTCCGACCCGGCGTACACCGCGGTGTCAGAGTTCCGTCTGCATCTGCCGGGGGCGGATATCTCCGCCAACGTGCTGATTGCGGCGGCGGTGTTTATCGGCGCGGTGTGGCTAGCGCAGTACAGCGAATTTGGCCGCGTGGTGTACGCCATTGGCGGCAGCGAACGCTCTGCCGTGCTCATGGGCCTGCCGGTCGCCCGAACCAAGGTCATGGTGTACATGCTGTCCGGCTTCTGCGCCGCGCTGGGCGGGGTGACGTTTACCTTCTACATGCTGTCCGGTTACGGCCTGCATGCCCAGGGAATGGAACTGGATGCCATTGCCGCGACCGTCATCGGCGGCACGCTGCTTACCGGTGGCGTGGGGTATGTGACCGGCACGCTGTTTGGCGTGTTGATCCTGGGCGTAATCCAGACCCTGATCACCTTTGACGGCACACTCAGCTCCTGGTGGACCCGCATCGTCATTGGCGCCTTGTTGTGTGTGTTCTGCGTGCTGCAACGGCTGCTGGATAGTCATGCCAGCAAGCGCCGCACCAGCCGGGCTGCCGTAGGCAAGACCGTTGCACCGGCCGTTGCGGCTGGGGACGTTACGCGGGCAGAAATGGTGCCGCAGCAGCGGTGAGGTGTGTGAGTCGAGACCTGTACGACACAACCACTATTTCACGCCCACTACCACTTCGTCACTCCGGTGAACGCCGGAATGACGAGTCTGGGGTATGCCGGTCTCCCCTTCCTCACACCTCACTCAATTCGTCAGCAACTTCAGCGACAACACTGTCTCCGCCGTATACGCCGTGCCGTCCATGTAGTTATCCCCCACAATCCGCTCCAGCGAGATCGAGGGCATGACGGTGGGCCGGGTACCATCCTTGTTGGGCGCCAGCGAATAATCCACGCCAAAACGCGTCAGGTGCGACGAGCGCCGGTACAAGCCAGAGGTCGCCACCAGGTCGCGGGCAGTCAGGTATGAAGCGTGAAACTTCAAGCGCCACAGGTAGCCGCCGGGATAGTAATCGCCGGTCACGCCAATATAACCCCCGGTTGCGGTTCCAGGGCTCTGGCCTGCTTCTACCCGTGCCAGATGGTCCACATATACGCCACCCAATGGGTAAACAAACCAGGACGAACCAGCCGGGTCATACGGTTTACCAAGCACCAGCAAGTCCGGCAAGATAAGGCGCGTATCAAATGCCAGCCCTTGCGAAAGCGTGTCGTTCTGGGCGTCTTCCTTGACGTTGACGTTGATGGAACTGCCCAGCGCAAAGCCATCTTTTTTGGCATCAAACAAGGTGCCAGCGGCCCCCAGTTGCGCCCCGCGCGAGTTATAGGGGTTATCGCTGGCGGTATTCATGTTCATCCAGAGTGCCGAATACCAGCGCCAGCCCCAATCGGTCAGCGTATCGGGCAAAAAACGCTTGCCCATACGCCAGGTCAGCCCGGCCTGGACCAGCGAGGACGAATTATCAGAGCCATGCGTAATCGCCAGCACGGCCGGGTTGGTGGCATTGGGGCCTGGGGCGTCGCGCAGGGCAAAATCGTTCCAGAAATGATGTGGTGGTGCAGCGGCGGCCGAAGCAGTCTGCGGTACCGGTTTGACGCTCGCCACAGCAGCCGGGGCGCTAGAGTTCTGCGCAACCGGTTTGGCGGTCGCCACATCGCTGGCAACAGCGGCGGCCGGTTGAGTAGCCTGTGCGGCGTTCGCC
>JASLES010000370.1 GCA_030151005.1 Silvimonas sp. | reverse complement strand
AGCAAAACCCAGGCCGCACAACCAATGATCCGGTCGCCGTCCTGGGCGAATACAACCTGTTGCCCATCCCCCCGGGCAGCGTTGTAGAGCATGGGAACAAGCCGCTCGCCACTATGGGGGGCCAGCTGCGCATCCCAGGCTTGCTGGAGCAACGCCAGCTTTTGCGGGTGGGTGGGCCCCAAGGCGAGGCGAATGGACGCTGGCACGATGCATCTCTTTTAAAAAGCTGGATATACCGCAGCGGGCAACCCGGAAAATACAAAAACAAACGGGACCCCGACAGGTCCCGTTACTCATGCCAACCCGCGCAGTGGGCGGTCAACAGCATTGCGAAAATCATTCCAAAGGTATTCTGGTGGACCGAAGGAGGATCGAACTCCCGACCTCTGCATTGCGAACGCAGCGCTCTCCCAGCTGAGCTATCGGCCCGTAGCGGCCAATCTAGCCAGCCCGATTTGTGGCGTCAAGCCAAGGGCCGGGCCGTGCGGATAGCGCGCAACAAAAAGCCCGTCATCAGACGGGCTTTTCTTTAAGCGCATGCCAGAGATGATCAGTTGATCTGACCGTGGCAGTGCTTGAACTTCTTGCCAGAGCCACATGGGCAGGGGTCGTTGCGGCTTACACCGGCAAACGGGCTGGCTACGGCACCGGCTGCAGCGGCAGTGGAGAGCGCTTCTTTGATCTTCTCTTCATCACCAGCAGCAACGGCGGAGGCCAGATCATCGTGATGGAACTGCAGGGCACGTTCCGGCACGGCTTGCGGTTGCACCGCATCCACGTCGGCTTGCGAGCGTACTTGCACGCTCATCACGATCTGCACTACGTCACGCTTGATGCCGGTCAGCAGTTCGCTGAACAGTTCGAACGATTCACGCTTGTATTCCTGCTTGGGGTTCTTCTGGGCGTAACCGCGCAGATGGATACCCTGACGCAGGTGATCCAGCGACGACAGGTGTTCGCGCCAGTGTTGATCCAGATGCTGCAGCAGCACAGCGCGTTCAAACTGGCGGAAGGTGTCCACACCGGCTTCAGTAGCCTTGGTTTCGTAGGCCTGGCGCGCCAGATCGACCACGCGTTGCTTGGCCGCGTCATCCGTCAGGGCAGCGTCTTGCTTGAGCCATTCGCCAACAGGCGCGGTCAGACCAAACTCGCCCAGCGCTTTTTCCAGACCCGGCAGATCCCATTGTTCTTCCATGGCCTGCGGCGGTACGTATTGCTCGAACAGACCCGCAAAGAAACCGTCGCGCATCGCGCCGATGGTCTCGGAAATGTCGGTGCTTTCCAGCAGTTCGTTACGCTGGGTGTAGATGGCTTTACGCTGCTCGTTGGCAACGTCATCGTATTCCAGCAATTGCTTGCGGATGTCGAAGTTGCGGCCTTCCACCTTGCGCTGGGCAGATTCGATGGCGCGGCTGACGATACCGGCTTCAATCGGCTCGCCTTCCGGCATCTTCAGCTTGTCCATCACAAATGCGACGCGATCACCGGCGAAGATACGCAGCAGCGGGTCTTCCAGGCTCAGGTAGAAGCGGCTGGAGCCCGGATCGCCCTGGCGACCAGAACGACCGCGCAACTGGTTGTCGATACGGCGGGATTCATGACGCTCGGTACCAATGATGTGCAGACCACCTGCAGCCACCACCTGGTCGTGCACCTTTTGCCATTCGGCCTTGAGCGCGGCGATGGCGGCTTCTTTGCCGGCCACGTCGAGACTTTCATCGGATTCGATCACGCGGATACGCGGTTCGGCATTACCACCCAGCACAATGTCAGTACCACGACCGGCCATGTTGGTAGCAATGGTGACCTGCCCCGGGGAGCCAGCCTGCACCACGATTTCCGCTTCGCGAGCGTGCTGCTTGGCGTTGAGCACGTTGTGCGGAATCTTCACCTTGTCGAGCAAGTTGGAGAGGATTTCCGACTGCTCAATGGAGGTCGTACCTACCAGCACCGGCTGGCCGCGGCTGACGCAATCGCGGATGTCGGTGATGATGGCGTTGTATTTTTCGTTGGCGGTCTTGAACACCTGGTCCTGACGATCCTGACGGACCATCGGGCGGTTGGTCGGGATAATGACCGTTTCCAGACCGTAAATTTGCTGGAATTCGTAGGCTTCGGTATCCGCCGTACCGGTCATGCCGGAGAGCTTGCCGTACATACGGAAGTAGTTTTGCAGCGTGATCGTGGCCAGGGTCTGGTTTTCCTGGTTGATCTCAACGCCTTCCTTGGCTTCCACGGCCTGATGCAGGCCTTCGGACCAGCGACGGCCCGCCATCAGGCGGCCGGTGAATTCGTCCACGATGATGACTTCGCCATCCATGACCACGTAATTCTGGTCACGATGGAACAGCGAGTGCGCGCGCAGGGCGGCATACATGTGGTGCACCAGCGTGATGTGCTGGGCGGAATACAGGCTGTCGCCTTCCGGCAAAAGACCCATGCCGGTCAGGATTTGCTCGACCTTTTCATGGCCGGCTTCAGACAAAAGCACCGTGTTGGCTTTTTCATCCACCCAGTAATCGCCCTCGCCTTCTTCTTCTTCCTGGCGGGTCAACTGTCCTGGCACGGCGTTCATGGCCAGATACATCTCGGTGTTGTCGTCGGCCGGACCGGAGATGATCAGCGGGGTACGCGCTTCATCAATCAGGATGGAGTCCACCTCATCGACGATGGCGTAGTTCAGCTTGCGCTGTACGCGTTCGCCGGTGCTGAACACCATGTTGTCACGCAGGTAGTCAAAACCGAATTCGTTGTTGGTGCCGTAGGTGATATCGCAACCATAGGCGGCCTGCTTTTCATCATGCGCCATCTGGCCCAGATTCACGCCGCAGGTCAGGCCCAGGAAGTTGTACAACTTGCCCATGATGCCGGCATCACGCTGGGCCAGGTAATCGTTCACGGTCACCACGTGCACGCCATGACCAGACAACGCATTGAGGTAAGCCGGCAAGGTTGCAACCAGCGTTTTGCCTTCACCGGTACGCATTTCAGAAATCTTGCCCTGATGCAGGGTAATGCCACCGATCAGCTGCACGTCAAAGTGACGCATGCCCAGTGCACGCTTGCCGCCCTCGCGACAGACGGCAAAGGCTTCGGGCAGCAGGTCATCCAGTGATTCACCCTTGGCGACCCGTTCGCGAAACTCCTGGGTCTTGGCCCGCAATTGCTCGTCAGACAGTGCCTGCGTGGCGGGTTCCAGCGCGTTGATTTTTGCTACAACGCCACCGTATTGCTTGAGCAGGCGGTCGTTACGGCTACCGAACACTTTCTTGAGCAGATTGGAGATCATTTCCTGTTACCGGATGTTTTGCCGCGAAGGCTTAATCATTGTTGTGCCGGGGTCGATCGTGGCGACCAGGCTGTCCATCTTCAGTAACCGCCGCCAACCGGGGCCACTGGCCACACAGGTTGTTGGTGGTACTACGAGAACGGCGGCAGGTTTCCCTGGCCGCCGTTTTGAAAACCGTGCGTGAGTATCGCACCGATACATCATGCTTGTGCACAAGATAAGGCCGAAAGGCACTTTTTCCAGTGCGGGGCGCATTTCGTTACATCATCGCCACACCTTGTGGTACGGGTGGAATGACGATCAGTCGTGCGGGCCTTCCGTGCTGGCCACCGTACTCACATTGTTCTGCGTGTTTTGCGCCAGGAACCGCAAAGGGTTCTGCGCCACGCCACGATAACGGATCTCGAAATGCAGATGCGGGCCGGTGGAACGGCCGGTACTGCCAATTTCAGAGACCACCTGACCGGCCTCAACATGGTCACCCACTTTAACCAAAAGCTTGCTGGCGTGTGCGTAACGGCTGGTCAGATTATTGCCGTGATCAATCTCCACCATATTACCATATTGGGGGTGAAAGCCTGCATAGACCACGGTGCCCGCGCCTGCCGCCTTGATGGGCGTACCCACCGCGCCAACAAAGTCGAGCCCTTCATGAAAGGCTTGGTGACCGTTAAACGGGTCGATCCGCCAACCAAAACTGGAAGACTGCAAACCGCTGGTGAGCGGCGCAAGTGTGGGCAGCATGGTGCTGGCTGGACGCAACAAAATGGTCTCGGCCAGGTTGAACTGGTCGTACATATTGCCCACGTCCGATTCCGTAGAACTGAGCTGGCGCTGCAATTCGGCCGCAGACATGGCGTGACCGTGCGCTTCCATGCCGCCACGTGGAACCGGCGCTTCTGAGGCGAAAGGTTTGACGTCGATCCCGGCTTTGGTGCCCACTTGCTGGGCCAGACCGTTCAAACGGATAAGGCGGGCCTGCAATTCACCAAGGCGTACAGCCATGGCATCCAGTTCTGCCTGGCGCACGGGCTTGATCAGCGGCCATAACTGTTTGGGCGAGCTACCCGACAGCGACATGCCTACTGCCAGCCCCATGCCACCAGCCAGCAGGGCCAGCGAGGCAACCAGCGCCACCATCGGGCCGGTGCCCAGATTCAGCGCGCTGGAGTAGCGATTTGAAATGAGAATAATATTCAAGAGGAAGGCTCCCTGAATGACCTTGCAATCGAGAATATGAAAAAAGGCCCGGTTTCCGGCTTCATCGGCCAGCATCGTGTGCTGAAGGATGCGGCTGCCCGTGTGGGCGAATATAACCAGATACTCAAAACCTTGCAGGCAGCGTTGCCGCCTGAGGTGGCGCACGCCTGCGTGGGTGCAGCATGGACTGACGGCGCGCTGATGCTGGCAGTGACCAGTGCGGCTGCAGCAACCCGCATCCGCTATGCCGCGCCAGAATTGCGCATCGTACTGGCGCAGGCTGGGTGGGAAGCTACCGCAATCCTGCCACGCGTGCAAGGGTCGCTCCGCGAGCAAAAACCCATACGGGCCAAAGACTTGACGATGAACAATGCGGCCTGCGATGCCTTTGAGGCGCTGGCTGATAGCGTAAAAGACGAGAAACTGGCAAAAGCCATCCTCACGCTGGTGAAGCATCAGCGCCGCCCCCGCTGACCGCCAGAAGGACGAAAACAGATTGTGGGTGGTCGTGAGGCGTGGCCCGGGTTGCGAGCAAAAAAAGGGGCGCCAGAGGGCGCCCGCTAATCAGGGAGGAGATGAGCAAAAAATGCGCGAATTGCTCGCACATGCCGATAAGACGTGGGGTCCCGGGGTTTGTTCCCAAGGCCAGCTGTAAATATTCACTTTTCATACAAGCGGTCGTTTCATCATGGTGAAACACGGGTTTGCGCCGGACACCTACCGTTTGTCTGTCACCGCTCACGCAGGAAAACACCCATGCCCGTCTATTGCGGCCCCGAACTGGCGCTGATTCTTGAGCATGCCGAAGCACACCATCTGGCGCGGCAAGTGGCGGCCTGGCAGGGCATCAGCCAGGACAGTACGGCCAGAGTCATCCCCCTGGGCGGCGGCATTGCCGCGCTGACCCGGCGCGAATTTGGCCGCAAGCTCAATCACGCTTGCGGACTGGGGCTGGACGACTGCACCACCGCTGGCGCCTTGTTTGAACTGGAAAACAGCTACGCCGCACTCGGGTTGGGCACCGAAATCGATCTGTGCCCGCACGTTACGCCCGCGTTGTTGCCGCTGCTGGGTGATCGTGGCTATCAGGTCAACGCCTTCAGCAATACCTATGTGCGCGCCCTGGACGATCTGCCCGATACCCCCGCCTATGAGGGGCGCATTGTCTGCGCTACAGACCTGGATGCCGATGAGTTCGTTGCGCATTCGGTAACCGGGTTTTCGGTGCAATTGAGCACACGGCCGGTAAGCCTGCTGCAGGCGCTGGCCCGGATCGCCACACGGCGTGAGGACACCCGCCTGTTTGCCGCGCGGATGGATGGCCAGATCGTCGGCACCGCCGGGATGGCGGTGTTGCCTTCCGCTGCGGGCCCCGTCGCGCATCTATATATAGCGAGCACCTTGCCCGATCATCGGGGTCGGGGCGTACAACAGGCGCTGTTGCGCGCGCGGTTAAGCGCCGCCCGCGAGGCCGGTTGTGCTTATGCCTTTGTAACCGCCCGCCCTGCCAATGTCAGCGCGCGCAATGCTGAACGGGCCGGTTTGCGCCTGGCCTATACCAAATGCACATTCGCACGTGCTGCGCCACTCCCGCTGGGATAAGCCATAATGCAGCGCAGCATTCTCGCGTTGGCGTCGGGTCATCACAGCGCACTGGCGCCTCACGCATCAAATCAATGAACGCAAACAAAAAATAAAAATCAGGTCACACCTACAACCAAACCGCACGGAAACAACCGCATATGGACATGATTTTGCTGATCAAATCCCTGATCATGGGGATCGTCGAAGGGATTACCGAGTTTTTGCCCATTTCCAGCACGGGCCACCTGATTCTCACCGGAGATTTGCTCAATTTTCTGGATAAAGAAAAACGCGACGTCTACGAGATTTTTATCCAGTTGGGGGCAATCCTGGCCGTGGTCTGGGAATACCGGGCCAAGATTGGGGCGACTGTGGTCGGCGCACGCCAACCGGGCAAAGAACGCAACCTGTTGTGGGCAGTGCTGATCGGGTTTATTCCGGCGGCCATTCTGGGCAAGCTCTTTAACGAGGTCATCAAGGCGCACTTGTTCAAGCCGGTCCCCGTCGCGCTGGCTTTTATCATTGGCGGCCTGCTGATTTTGTGGGCAGAAAAACGCCAGCACCGGGTACGGGTCCAAACCGTAGACGGGATCTCTTTGAAAGACGCGCTCATGATCGGTTTTGCACAATGTCTGGCACTGATTCCAGGCACCAGCCGGTCTGGCGCCACCATTATTGGCGGCTTGTTCTTTGGCCTGTCTCGCAAGGCGGCGACCGAGTTCTCGTTCTTTTTGGGCATCCCCACGCTGACCGCCGCGTCTATCTACAGCATGTGGAAACTGCGTCACGCGCTGGATGCCGCCGATGCAGGCATCTTTGCCGTAGGCTTTATCGCAGCGGCCATCAGCGCCTTTATTGCAGTACGCGCGTTGCTGCGATTTATCTCTAACCACACGTTCATTGCCTTTGCCTGGTACCGTATTGCCTTTGGCTTGATCGTGCTGATTACAGCCTGGACCGGCCTTGTGGAATGGACGGCCTGATGCGTTAACCTGTGGCCATGACGCTGCCGCACGTCATGACATGCGACTAGAATGGGGGAAATTGATGTCATTGGCGCAACTGCCCCCATCCTCTCCATCTCAACCGACAGGTGATCGTCATGGCCAGAACGTATTCCACGATGTTGCCGCTGGGCACATCCATGCCCGGCTTTACTCTTCCCGATGGCGAAGGCCGCCCTCATACGCTGGCTGACCTGGCCGGCAACCGTGGTTTGCTGGTGGCGTTTATCTGCAACCATTGCCCTTATGTCAAACACATCAACCCGGTGCTGGCCCCGTTGGGTGCGCAACTGGCCGAAGTGGGTGTCGGTATGGTGGCAATCTCCAGCAACGACGTAGAAAACTATCCGGACGATGCGCCGTTGCTGATGGCCCGGCACGCGGCCGAACAACGCTATACCTTCCCTTATCTGTATGACGAAACCCAGGACGCCGCCAAAGCGTTTGGTGCCGCCTGCACGCCTGATTTTTATCTGTTTGATGCGCAACTAAAGCTGGTGTATCGCGGGCAGTTTGATACCTCCCGCCCCAATATGGGCGCGCCAACTGGCCAGGATATCCAGCGCGCCGTCAGCGCCCTGGTTGAAGACAAACCACCACTGGCAGAACAAGTGCCCAGCATGGGCTGCAATATCAAATGGAAAGCCGGCAATGAGCCGGATTATTTCCAGGTTCATTGAGGCCCTGCGCGCTTGTCCGTCACCCTGCGTATTTGCGAACAACTGGACCAGATCCCCGCACCGGCCTGGAATGCCCTGGCCGGTGCGCACCCGGCGTTGCAACACGCCTATCTGGCGGCGCTGGAACAAAGCGCGTGTGTCGATGCCGATAGTGGCTGGCAACCTTGCCACTTGACCTTGTGGCGAGACGACGAACTGGCAGGCGCGCTGCTGCTGTACCGCAAGTCCCACTCCTGGGGCGAGTACGTGTTCGACTGGGCGTGGGCACGCGCTTATGAGCAGCACGGCCTGGCGTATTACCCCAAGCTGGTCAGCGCCGTGCCGTTCAGCCCTTTGCCAGGCGCACGCTTGCTGGCGCGCTCTGACGAAGATCGACGTCTGCTGGTGGAAAGCGCCATTGGCATCACGCAAGAACTGGGCGATTCGTCATTGCATATTCTGTTCCCGCATGAGGCTGATGCGCGCCTTGCTGCCACGTGCGGGATGCAACTGCGTGAGCAAATCCAGTTTCACTGGCAACGCGACCCCGCCTGGCGCACGTTTGATGATTTTCTTGCCAGCATGAATCACGACAAGCGCAAAAAAATCCGCCAGGAACGGCGCAAGGCTCTGAACGGGCCCGCCGGTGAAATCACCGTAGAGCGCAAATACGCCGAAGCCATCACGGATGAAGATTGGGCTTTCTTTATTCGCTGCTACAACAATACATATCGGGAACACCGCTCCGATCCATATCTGAACCTGGCGTTTTTCCGGCAGTTGCATGCGGCCCAGCCCCAGGCGTGTTTGTTGATTGTGGCCAGCCGCAACGGCCGGCCCATTGCCGCCGCGTTTGATCTGGTGGGGCCGGATGCGCTTTATGGCCGTTATTGGGGCGCGCAATGGGATGACGCCGGTTTTATACCGGGGCTGCATTTTGAACTGTGCTATTACCAGGGGCTGGAGTTTGCGCTGGAGCGTGGATTGAACACCTTTGAAGGTGGTGCTCAGGGAGAACACAAACTTGCACGGGGCTTTCTTCCGGTGACCACCTGGTCGGTACACTGGCTGGCCGATCGTCGGTTTTCCGACGCCGTTGGCCGCTTTCTGCAAAACGAGCGCCAGGCTGTCGATGAGTGGGCTGAAACGTTAGCAGCACAAACCCCGTTCCGCCAGGAATCACACTGAGCGCCAAGCCGGTTAGCGTCAGCTTCAAACGCTTTTATATTTAATAAATACGCTGTAGCCTTACAATTCCAATGTCATTTAAAACACTTTGGCACTGCTGAGTGAGGGGCCCGTAATGAAGCTACAAACCCGTGTCTGGATCATCATTGGGGCGGCTCTGGCCGGCCTGTTGATCAGTGCTGCTGTGGGGCTGGTCAGTTTGCGCCATGCCATGATGGCTGACCGCGAAGGCCAGATCAGAACAGCGCTGGAACAGGCCAACAGCATGGTCACGTATTTCCAGCAGCAAGAAGCGGCCGGCAAACTCAGCCGGGATGAAGCACAAAAACGGGCGGGCGAAGCGCTCAGCCATATGCGCTTCAAGGACATCTATTTCTTTGTGCGCGGCACCGACAACCGCATGATCGTGCACCCCAATCCGGACCGCGTGGGCAAGATCGACAAGGGCACGCGCATGCCCGACGGCCGCTATACCTCCGAGTTGTATGACGAAGCCCTGGCGCGCGACCGGATTGGCCTGATGAACATTCTCACGCCCAAACCCGGCACTAAAGCCGACTTGCCCAAGCTCAATGGCGTGGTCAAATTTGAGCCATGGCAATGGATTATCGGTATCGGCTTTTTCATTGATGATATTGATACCAGCTTCTGGAACCAGGCCGGTGTCATGCTGGTGGTCGTGTGTATTGTGCTGGCAGTGGTGGCGGCCCTGCTGATCGCCATGTCCCGCCGCATTCTGGGGCAACTGGGCGGTGATCCGGGCTATGCCGCCGAGATTGCCTCTGCCATTGCGGCTGGCGATCTGACCCGTCGCATCAAGGTTGAAGGCCGCAACGACAGCCTGTTGGGCGCAATGAGCCGCATGCAGGATGGCCTGCGGGATATGGCGCAGCGCTTTAACGATGCTGCCAGCAGCCTGGCCGAGGCCGCCTCTTCACTCACCCGGCAAATGAACCAGATCAGCGAGGGCTCGCGGGCGTCTTCTGAATTCACAGCCAGCACCGCCGCCGCGGTAGAAGAAATGACCGTGAGCATTAACCATGTTTCGTCCAATGCGGGCGATAGCGCGGGCAGTTCGCAGCACTCCGTCAAACTGGCTACAGAGGGCGAACAACTGGTGCATGAAGCGGCCGGTGAAATCCGCCAGATTTCGCAAAAAGTGGGCGATGCCACCGGCCAGATTCATGGTCTGGTTGAACGCTCCCGCGAGATTGATGGCATTGCCCGGGTGATCCGCGAGATTGCCGATCAGACCAACCTGCTGGCCTTGAACGCGGCCATTGAAGCCGCCCGCGCTGGCGAACAAGGCCGCGGCTTTGCCGTGGTGGCCGACGAAGTGCGCAAACTGGCCGAACGCACCACCGGCGCCACGCAAGACATCACCCGCACCATTGAAGCTGTCCAGCACGATACTGAACAAGCCGTGACGGGCATGACGCAGGTGACGTCACAAGTGGAACACGGTGTGAACCTGGCCGAGCGTGCGGCCGCATCGCTGCAGGAAATCAGCCAGGCGGCGGAGAACACGCTGGATAAAATCCGCGAAGTAGCCGGGGCCACGCGTGAACAAAGCGAGGCCAGCAACAGCATTGCCGGCCATATCGAACGCATTGCGCAGATGGTGGAAGCCTCGGATCACTCTGTCCACAGCGCGCTTGAATCGGTGCGCAAGCTGGAAAGCCTGGCGCAGGATCTGCGCAGCACGGCCGGGCGTTTTCGCGTGTAGATCTAATGCGCGGCGCTGGCCACGCCGGCACCGCGCAAACGCTGACCCAGATCCCGCGCGCGGATGGCCGCAGCGGGGTCCCCCTGCAAGGCGGCAGCAGAATACCAGCGCCATGCCTCTGCCAGATCCTGCGGTTGGCCTTCTCCTTTTTCATACATGGTGGCGACGATGTACTGCGCCCCCACATCCCCGCCTTCTGCCGCTTGTCTGTACCAGCGCGCGGCTTGCACCATGTCTTTGGGCGCACCACGCCCCAGAAAATATTGTGTAGCGACACTGGTTTGCGCATCCGTATGGCCTTGCGCCGCGGCCAGTAAAAACCAATGCGTGGCATCGGTTTGCGAGCGCGGCAAATGATCGCCATTTTCATAAAGCAAACCCAGCGCATACTGCGCCTGGGCCAGATGCCCGTCTGCCGCCTTGCGCAGCCAGAGAATAGCTTCATCTGCGGCAACCGGCGTTCCCTCGCCACGCCACAGCATCATGGCGTAGTTGTACTGTGCCAGCGGCTGGCCTTTTTGTGCCGCTGCGCGATACGCCGGCAAAGCATGGGCATAGTCGCCATGTTGATACGCCTGCCACGCAGCGCCCTGTCCGGCCGCGACCACCAGGCCAGCCAGCATCATCCACACCAAGGCAAACAGACCACGCACAGGAGCACTCCGCTTGAGGCATTGCTATCAGCATAGTGCTGCGCGCTAGAACAGGATATCCAGTGTAATCAGGTCGGTATAGGCACCGGTGGCGGGGGTGGTCTGGTTCTGGATCACGCTGGCCCGATAGTTGTAACCCTGCGTGGTCACGCCGTCATAGGTACCGGGGTTGGAATCGGCGGCGCTGCTGTTGCGCCGGTCCGTACCGGTGGGACCCCAGCGGGTACTGTCCGGTTTGTAGATGTCGTACTGCAAAAAGCCGCCAGCTGTGCTTTTCATCTGCCGCACCGCGCCGGACCAGTTGTTGCCGTTGGACATCCCCACCGAGTAGCTGGCGCCTTTGGTGCAAACCACCTGGACCACCTGATTGACGTCTGCAAACCCGTTTGCCAGCGGGGCAACGCCAAACAACACGTTGGGCGCAGTCAGAACACAATCGTTTACCACCCCCATCGACAAGCCCACGGTGGAAGTCCCCGATCCGCTAATGACAAGGCACAAGCCGCCCACGCCCAGATCACACAGTTGCCAGGTCCAGTTCAGGGTGAGGGTATCCGTATAGTTACCGGCCGCCACCCGCGCGCCAGTCATGGTGCGAATGTAAAGCGGCAGGCTGCCGTCACTGTTGTTGAACAGCCCCAGCAAGCCCAGCAAGGAGGTACTGCTCCAGGTGATGGATGAGCCCACGTTGTAAATGGTGCCGCAGCTGGAATCCTTGCAGATGATATAGGGCACGTAGTCTGCCCCGGTGGTGGTGTTGAGCAATCGCGCCTGGGTGCCCGTCTTGTTGGCGGAGTTGGCAATGGTCACCGTCACCACATTGGTGCCCAACAAGGACACCAGCGAACCCGTGCATTTGATGCCGCTGGTGGCTGTAGTGGATTGCTGGGTGTTGTAGACAGCAAACGAACTGACCGTCGCCCCTAATGACCCGGTGCCATTACTGGCCTGACACGCGGCGGCGGCCCACGTCGTGGCGGCGCTGGCCATGAGCAAACACGCCAGGACAAGTCGCCCCGCGTTTTTCAAAAGGATCATTGGCTGCTCCTTGTCCTGATCATGGCCCCGCCGGCACGCACATCAAAGGCCCCACCTGCGTGGCGGTGTGGCGGGTGCTTTCTGCCGGAAAGGTCAGTTCGCAAAACCGGTCGTCCGCCAGCTCCACCCGGATGCGGTTTTCCGGTTGCAGGTCGTCGAAATACACTTTGCCATCCCACCCCACCAGCGCCAGCCGGGTGACTGCGGAACTATCAAGCAGCGTAACCCGCGTGCCGATCGGCAAGGGCTGGCCCTGACCATCCACCAGGGTGATCACGGCAGCCACAATGTGCCGCACCGGAAACTCCAGCAAATACCCGCTGCCGGCCCGCACCGCCACGCGCTGTTCCACAATGGGGGTGTCGTAGTCTGAGGGCAGGTTAAGCGGATCAATATCGTAGTGCGCGGGATACCAGGACGTCGTCCAGGGCACCAGCAGGTGACCGTTGCGGTCCGTGCTGCCGACATACTGGTTTTCGTAATGCACCGGCAGATTCGGCTGTCCGTCTGTGCTGACCAGCACAAATGCTTCGTTCACCCGGTTGGTCATGAACACGTCGGTATCCATATAAACCAGCGCGCCCGTGGCCTCGCCCCAGCGCGTGTAATTACCTGGATTGCCATACGCGCCGCCCTGCAACTGGGTATACCGGTTACGCCAGGTCAGATCGGCCTGATGATAGGAGGGCATATCGCTACCGCGGCTTTCATTAAGCGTCCAGCCAAAGCCGCCTTCAGAGGGTACAGCCCGGCTGTAGTTCAACTGCTCTTGATTGCCCGAACCCGGCACGTGCTGCATGCCGGCGGTGACGGTGCCCCAGGTATCCAGCGGCACCACCAGTTGCGCCGCCCCGGCCCAGGTTTTTTCGTCCAGGTCCCGGTTCAATGAAAAATAAATACTGCTGGCGCCCCACAAGCCCAGGCTCCAGGACAGATTGACCAGTCGGGTGCGGGTACCATCTGACGATTTCACGTCAAAATACCCCGCACCGATATTGCCGAACCGGTCCAGCGACAAATTGCCCGTCACCTGGGTACTGGCGCGGGAAAAACTGCCCAGTTTGACGTCGTAAGTCGATAAATCGCCGTAGTTGAGACTGCGCCCGATATACAACGCGTTGAAACTGAAGCGTCGGTTGCTGTACTGGTATCCCGCGCTGATCTGGTTACCGGTCTGCCCGTTCATATGACTACCACTGGCTGAAAAATTGATGACCCCCGCCTCATCAAGCTTGAGTGCCACGCCCCCGCCAGCCATGACAAAACCCCGCGCCGATTCAACGTGGCTTTCCAGCGTCAGGTTGTTGGTCACGCCACCTCGCAACGTGCCGCTGACTGCACCATCCCCGTAGGAAAAACTGCGCAAGCCATAATCAAGCCGCAACTTGCCACCGGCGACGGAAAAATCCGTTTCGCCGGGCCGCAACAAAGTGGTCGCCACATAAAACGGAATGGTGGTGGACACCTGGCGGCCCAGTGCATCCGTCGTGACCACCACGGCTTCACCCGCACCATTGATATATGGCACGTTGGTCAGCGCAAACGGCCCTGGTTGCAATTGCGCACTACTGCTTTTGTAACCGTTGATAAACAGATCAACCGAGGTCGGCACGGCCGTTTCCCCGGCAAAACGCGGCAATGGGTAGGTGATGACGTCCGGGCGGATAGAGAAATCCCGCGCCACCTGACCGCCACCCAGCCGCACGGCACTGGTCCAGGACAAAGAGTTGGTCACCACGTCACCCAGTTGCCACGTCTGCATGCTGTCTTCATCAGAATGCGTCAGCGTGGTGTCGTAACGGGTGTAACCGTCTGCACTTTGCGCTTGCCCAGCAAAAGAGCGGTGGTAGGTACCCGTGCTGGAAAATACGCCTTCGTCTTCAAACGCGCGAAACTCATGCCAGGCTGAAACGCCGCCCGCGCCAATCTGCGGCTTGTTGGCGTAAATGTCGTAGTTAAACAGCGCACCCGGACTGGCCCGGGCCGGGGCATGCACGCCGGGGACAACCGGGCCGACATTTTGCGTGGGCAACCAGTCTGGGGGCACATCTATCAACAATTGCTGGGTGGACTGGCCGTACTTCACTTTCACACCTGGCACGGTATCTACGGCGGCGGCGCCATCGACCAGATCAAAACGGATGCCGGTAGGCAAATGCAGACCGGATAGATCCGACAAAGCCACATAAAAATGGCCATCCCGATCAATCACCGGTACCACCTTGCCTTGGGGTAAACCGTTGATGACCAGTTCAAGATAAAGCGTCGAGTCTGCCGGCGAGTTCATGGCGCGCGGCGGCGGTGGCAAACCGGTGGTGGCAGATCGCCCTGCCGATGGGGTCAGCAGCAACATGCACAGCAGCGCCGCCCGGCCGCTACCGCGCACCAGCAGGGCAAAAAGAGGGGCTGATACCGGGCCGCGTTCCTGTTCTGCCCGCATGGGTTAGTTGGCAGAAGGAATAACACCAGGTTCGCCCGTCCCGTTGACGGTCGCGCGCATGACCGCTTTGGGCGCGACGGGTTGCGGCACGGGCCAGCGCATGGTGGCACCGGCCAGCACATAGCCCAGCAAACCATCCACCATGTAGGGTTGCTGCCCCGGCACACCAATAGAGACCTCAGTCAGCTGGGCATGCACCACGCCCTGGTTGGTGATCTCCAGATAATTGCGGTCGCCCTCACGCACAGAACGCCAGGTCAGCCTTGGCACACCCTGTTCAGCCGCAACCCGCTTTTTGCGGGAGTCCTCCTTGAGCCATAAATGATCGCCATAAACAAACAATGGCACCGAGTACCGCATCTGGAAGGTAATGCCCGCAGACTGGGCATCGCTGGCATTGTCGCCTTGCGCGTTGGCGGGGATTTCATCAATGAGCAAACGGTAAGACTCTTCCGTGCCGGGTTTGGGTGCCTCGATCCGGGTCAGACGCACCAGTTGCCTCTCTCCTGGCGGAATTGACGCAAACGGCGGGCTGGCCACCACCGCGCCTTGTTCCTTGAAGGTGTCATCTTTACCGTTCTGGCCCCAGGCGTAGATCCGTATCTGCAAGGTCACCGCATCGGCCCCGCGATTTTCCAGCCACAAGGCACCCGCTTTGGCATCGCTATCAATCACCGGATCAATCGGCCAGATCAGCACCGAGCTACCCGCGTGCGCTGGCAAACAGGTCAACAACAGCAAGGTCATCAGCGCAGTGGCGAGGGCCCACGCGTTGCGTAAAAACATGTCAGGCACTCCACATGGCAAAAGCCACTGAAAACGGCATCCGGTTTACCACTGCAAGGTCACCACCACCTGATCCTGATACGTGCCCGGCGGCAGATTGCCCGGTAATTGCACGCTGCCGTAGATGGGCAATTGAATGGCCGCCGAATTGCTGTAATTGATGGCGGTGGCGGTATTGACTGGAATGGCATTGCTCAAGGCGGCGTTGCTGAACAACTGGTACGCCACGGTCTGGCTGTTGGTGGTGCGTTTGAGACGACGGCCCGAAGCGTAGTTCTGGCCGCTGTCTACTTGCATGTTCAAGGTCACACCGGGCGTACACGCCAGCGTGATTGAGGCATTGGGGGTGAGGCTGGTTGTGAGCGTGGCAGTCGACAAGGCCGATTGCGTGCCAAAATTGAGCGTGCCCAGCGTACCGACACTGGTCGGGGCAGCCGTATTGTTCACCTGGCAGCCAGCCTGAATGGTGGCCGACACCTGGAAAGTGGTGCTGGTCGCAGCCTGCGCAGCGGTGACCAGCCCCAATATCAGGACGAGCAACGCCGTGCCGTGCCGTAACAGCGGCAAGCATTCCATCGCGCATCTCCTGGCTGACTGCTGTACAGGTCAAGGGTGCGGAGTGAACAGGGCCAGGGGCGATCAGAAATTAAGCTGGACAGCAATGACGTCTGTGTAGGTACCCGGCGTCAGCCCGGCCACACCGACAGCGCGTCCATAAATGTTGACGGTTTGCGTCGTGCCGTCTTCCGTGATGTTCACGGTTGCGCCACTGGCAAGCACCGAACTGTAGCCCGCATCAGAATAAATATCGTACGGGATGAACTTGCCGCTGCCGTTGGCCATGGCGCGTGAGCCGCCGCTGACTTGAGCGTCATGCTGCCCGGCCTGAAAAGTCAGCACTGCACCCGCGCCCGGCGAGCATTGAACGGCGATGGCGCCGCTGCCGCCATTGACCTGGGCGGTGGCTGTATTGAAAAGAGTGGTCTGGCTACCGAAATTGAGCGTACCAAAGTTCACACCGCTGCTACTGGTGCTGCCGTTAACCTGGCACGCCGCCGTCAGCGTCATGGTGGAGTTGACCTGGCCGGTGGTCGTACCACCCCAGGCCACGTTGGCGACGCCCATCACCAGCATCGCAACGACAACGGGCATCATCCGGGCTAGATGTTTCATGACAACCCTCCGCGATTCTCAGAAATTCAAAGTCATCAACAACGTGTCGGCATAGGTGCCCGCCACCTTGGCTGTTGATGGATTCGGCGTCACCGCGCCATAAATGGGTACAGTTACTGCAGAGCCGTCTTGCGGCACGTTAAACGTCTTGGGCGTGCCGATCGGGTAAGTCACACTGCGTGCCGGATTCTGAAACACCTCGTACGCCACGGTGTTCTGGGCATAACCCAGCGTGCGATTACCGCGCAAACCGCCATCCACCGTCACAGTGAATGCGGTAATCCCCGGGGCACAGGTCACCTGCAATTGGCCCGAAGTACCCTGCCCGGACAAATTGGCCGCCAGCGGGCTGTTCCAGGTGGGCGATACGGTGCCGAAATCCAGCGTACCCAGATTGCCAATACTGTCGTTACCACTCGCGCCGTTTGTGACCTGGCAACCGCTGGAAATCCGCAACGCGACCGAAATCTGTCCGGTAATGGCACCCGCGTGCGCACCTGCCGCCGTGGCCCCGATGCCCAGCGCGGCCAGCATCATGATCCCCGTGGTGGAACACTTCATGGTCGAACTCCCGTCATCGCCGCGCTGTTCTTGTTGCACCAGACCGGTGCGACGATCACTTTTTTTACTGCTGATAACCGGTTTTCTGGCACCGTCAACAGCAATTCGCAAGCAAAAACTCAGCCTTGCTGGCTAACCCTGCAAGCTTTGACAGGTAACGAGGACGAGTAATTGACGTTAGCTGTTGCGCTTTTGGCAAAAAAGGTTGCCAAAAACAAGTAATTGCAACGATGCAGCGCACGCCCTCTCAATGCGGCGACATGCGCAAATGGCGGGGGAAATCAGGCTCTTGGGACGGGGTTGGTTAGCGTATTGAGTGCGTTGCTTACCGCGTACTCAGGGTCAACGTGGGTCATTCGGGCGGTAAAACAGCAGGTCTTTCTCTTCTGCGGATGAACTCAAACCAATGAAAAGAAAGCGTTTTCTTCGTGAAAAACCGGTTTTGGCCGAAATATAACAAAATATTATTTAATAAACGATTGTTATACACATTAGATTATATGCAACGCTGGCGACGCGCTGGCGCAAACCGGTCTTCATGCTGTTTGCAATTGTTGTCTGATCCAGACCTGCACCGCACCTGATCAAACCAGGTGTGCCCGTTATTGAGATAAGGAAAACACATCATGAGTGAAATCACCCTACACCCCGTTGCCGGTCGCATCGGCGCAGAAGTCCGTGGGCTGCAATTGTCAGGCGATCTCTCCGCATCTGCGGTAGATGCCGTCAAGGCCGCGTTGCGCCAATACAAAGTGATTTTTTTTCGCGGCCAGAATCTGGATGACGCTGGCCAACAGGCCTTCGGCCAGTTGCTGGGTGACCCGGTTGCCCACCCCACCGTACCCAGCGTTTCTGGCACAGATTACGTGCTGGAACTGGACTCTGCCCACGGCGGCCGTGCCAACAGCTGGCATACCGATGTGACCTTTGTGGACGCCTACCCCAAGGCCTCTATCCTGCGCGCCATCAAGGTGCCGCAAGCCGGCGGCGATACGGTCTGGGCCAACACCCATACCGCGTACACCGACCTGCCCGAGCCGCTGCGCCAGTTGGCCGATAATCTGTGGGCCATCCACAGCAATGAATACGACTACGCCGCCTACCGTACCGACGCCAGCGCCGAAGCACTGGCCCGCTATCGCAAAGTGTTCACATCCACCCTGTACGAAACCGAGCACCCGGTGGTGCATGTCCACCCGGAAACCGGCGAGCGTCATTTGTTGCTGGGCCACTTTGTGCAGAAGTTCAAAGGCCTGACCACGCACGACTTCAACCACCTGTTTGCCGCGCTGCAAAGCCACGTCACCCGTCTGGAAAACACCGTGCGCTGGCGCTGGCAAGCCGGCGACGTGGCCATTTGGGACAACCGCGCCACCCAGCATTACGCCATCAACGACTATGGCGACGCCCACCGCGTGATGCACCGGGTCACCATTGCCGGCAACGTGCCAACCTCGCTCAACGGCGAAAAGAGCCGCACCCTGCAAAAAACCCCGAACACCGCCGCCAACGCAGACGAAGCGCAGAACGAACGCGCCGCATAAGCGCTATTTGTCCGCAGTATTCCATCAGCACCTGGCCGGGCTTTGCCCGGCCTTTTTTATGGCGTTGGGACAGCCAGGCCAGGTCAACGGCACGGCCTGGTGTGGTGTCACATCGTTGTAGAGCGCCAGAAACTGGCGGACGTGGGCATGGATCTCTACGGCATTCGGCAAGGCCACCTGCGGCGGCCCGCTGGATTCCCGCCTACGCGGGAATGACGAAGCCGGGGGCGGCATGCGGGCCGAAGTTGCCGTTGCAGTTGCCGTTGCAGTTGCCGTTGCAGTTGCCGTTGAAGTTGCCGTTGAAGTTGGGTTTTGGGGTTGTCGTTGTTTTTGACGTTCCCTCCCCATAAAAGCCAAGCGCCGAAGAAGGGAGGGAGACCCCAGGCTCCCGACCGACTGAGGGTAGCCCGGAGGGCCGCCAGGCTGGGGTCGCCTTTCTTTGCCTACTTTCTTTGGGGCCGCCGAGGTGGCGAAGCAAAGAAAGTAGGGTGCTCCGGCCACCGCCGGTATCAAATGCCTTTCAAGTCCGCGCCAAAGGCGCTAACACCCCGCCATCAATCTGAACCAGGTCTGCCACCCCGGATTCCCGCTACGCTTCATCCGGGCTACGCAGTGGCATCGGCCAGCAAAGACCACCTCCAGCCCCAACAAAAAACCTACATCCCGTTGATCTCCGCGCTCTCCAGCACCCTGTGCGCATCCCCCTGACGTGCCAGCATCAGCATCACCCGGCCAATTTGCTCAGTAGTACTGATCTGCCCTGGCAAGAGCTTGCGCAACAGGGGCAACACCGGCCGGGCCAGAGCGTAGAACACCCGATATGACTTTGTTTTGGAGACCGCGCCATGCAAAGGCTGGATCACACCTGGGCGCAACATGTAAACCCCTTTGAAGGGCAGCGCCAGCAAGGCGTTTTCTGTCGCGCCCTTTACCCGTGCCCACATCACGCGGCCTTTTTCGGTACTGTCGGTGCCCGCGCCGGACACATACACAAAGCTCATGCCCGGATTCAGTTTTGCCAGCAAGCGGGCGGCGGTCAGCGTGTAGTCGTAGGTGATCTTGCGGTAGTCCGCTTCGCTCATACCGCTGGACGAGACCCCC
>JASLES010000342.1 GCA_030151005.1 Silvimonas sp. | reverse complement strand
CGCCAGCGAGATCGCCAGCACTTTGAGCGGCTCACCAATCCCGACAAAGATGATCAACAGCGGAATCCAGCCAATGACCGGAAACTGCGCCACCACCTCAAACGTGGGGTACAGATAAGCGCGGGCACGCCGGGAAAAACCGAACAGCACGCCCAGCACCAGGCCAGCACCGCCGCCCAACAGCAAACTCCAGCCCACGCGCTTGAGACTGATGACGAGATTGCTGGTCAGATCGCCGCTTTGCCACAAGTCAATGAACGACGCATACACCAGCGCGGGCGAGGGCAACAGTTGCACCGGCAGCCAGTGCGCACTGGCGGCGTGCTGCCATAACGCCAGCAGCAACAAAGGCACAATTGCCCCCACCAGCACGTGACTGGTTTTCACCAGCAACCCCGCCAGTGGCGCGGTACGCGGCGCGGCGGTGGGGGCAGGCAGGATAACGGCGGTAGAACTATCAGCAGACATGAACGCAACTCCGGTCAACGCCCGCCACCAAAACCCGGTGGCGGGCCAGGTACTGGTTGTTTCTATTTCTTGATATTGCCGTTGGCGTCGTATTCGTCCCAGTAGTGCTCAAGATGTTGTTCTTTGAGCGCTGTTTCCAGATATTTGGGTTCAATCCAGCCATCCAGACTGACGTCGTGGCGGATCAGCTTGTAGCGCTTGGCTTCGTTCACCGCTTTTTGCAGCGTGGCGCGGTAATAGTCATCCAGCAGCGGGTTGTTGATTTCCTTGAGCTGATAGCTCTGGAAGTTCTTCAGATAGTCGCCATAGCCGGTATTGCCCGATTGCGCCCACTGATGAAAGAGCTTGTCGCGATTGGCTTCGTCTGAGGTCCATTGCGCGGTTTTGACCAGCACATTCACCACGCGCTGCACGATCTGCGGATATTTTTTCTCGAAGTCTGTGCTGACCCAGAAAGTCCCGACCGAGGTGATTTTGGGGTCACGCGGAATGGTCAGAATGCGCTTGGCAATGCCGCGTGCTTCCAGATCCCATGGCGAAATGATGGTGCCGTCGATGGTCTTGGTCGCCAGCGACGCCTTCTGGTTGTCGGCGTTCTGGGTCAGGATGGTGAAGTCTTTTTCTGTCAGGCCGTTGGCTTCCAGAACGCGGTCCAGCACCAACTGGTTGGCGGTACCCTTGAAGGTAGAAAGCGTCTTGCCCTTAAGGTCTTGCAGGGTTTTGGCCTGGGTATCCACCGGGGCTACCACATAGGTCGGGCCAAAGCGCGCCACGCCCAGAATGATGTGATGAGAGATGCCGGTAGAGCGGCCCACAATCAGCGGCAAGTCGCCGTGGTAGGCAAAATCCACCAGCCCGTTGGCAGCTTGTTCATTCACGGCCGGGCCGGCGCCGGGGAAGAACGTCCACTGCACCTTGATGCCATCGGCCTTGAATTCTTTTTCCAGTGCCGAGAGGTAATTGGCCGAAGCAATAAAGTTGGTATCCCCCAGCGGGCGGCCGCCCGTACCCGCGCCCGGATAGGCAATGCGGATCACGGTGGGTTTGTCTTCGGCATGCGCCGGTGCGGTCAGGGTCAGCGCGGCCAGTGCGAAAGTGGCCAGGGTGCGCAAAAAATGCTGTTTCATGATGAGTCCTGTGGTTTGCGGTTTTTTGTTATCCGGCGGGCGCTTAGAAGCCGAACTGGAACTGCGCCAACAGTTCAGAGATATCGGACTTGGTCGCCGGGTTGGCGATGGCCGCGTTCTCGTACAGGTAGCGGTTCAAGTTGAGCTGGAACTTGGTGGTCTGGGCGAAGAACACATTCAGACCCAGCGTGGCGATGGTCGATTTGGCGCTCTTGGCGGCAGACAGATCGACATTCGGGTTCCACTGATCCCAGCGGGCAAACGCCTGGTAAGACTTGGGCCAGTAATCGTCGTACTTGGCCTGACTCTTGGAGCTGTTGAGGAACTGCTCGCCCCAGGTGTAGAACGCGGTCAGCGTCTGGCTGGTGCCCTTCACGCCTGGCGTGCCGACACCACTGATGGCGTCTTTGTTGCGGGCCTGCACGTATTCATAGGTCGCGCCAAACGGGAAGTGGTTGTAGTACACGTCCACGCCATAGAAGTGGTCATAACCCAGCGGGTTGACGGTGGTGGTGCCGTTCACCAGGCTCAGCCCGCCCTGGTAGTACGACGCGCCAATCTTCAGTTCGCGCAGCCAACTGGTGTAATCCACCGGTAGCGTGTAGGTGGCGCGGGCCACAAAACCCTTGTTGTTATTGTTGTCTTGCACGTTCGGGCCGCTGCCGTTCACTACGCCAATGGCGTACTCAAACAGCGGTGCGCGGTAATTGGACGAGTAATCGACATTGGGCGAAAAATCGCCACGGGCCACGAGGCCAATCTGGCGGAAACCCAGACCCGTGCCATTGAGGAACTGCGCGTTGTTGATGACCGGACGCAAAGATTCATCCGTCTGGATTTCCAGCCCGAATGGCAACAGTTGCTGACCCAGGGTCAGGTTGAAAATCGGGTTTTCCAGATCGCCGCCGCTGGGCACGGGGCTGTAGCGCAGATAGGCGTCCTGCACATTGAAATAGGTGTTGGCAGAAGGCGGGCTGCTCTGGGCATAACCCAGTTGCAAGCGGTAATCCAGGTTGCGGCCTTCCTTGTAATCCTTGTACAGACTGCCGGAGAACGACACCAGCGCCAGCGGAATACTGAAGCCAGAGTTGCGCGGGCTGGACGGCGACGCCGCGCCACCGCTGACCGCCGGGGTTTCCACGGCATAGCGGGTCTGGATAGTGCCGTTGATATTGGTATTACGCAGCGTCAGCGCCTGGGCGGTGTCGTGATCGTGCTGTTGCTGATACTTGTAGTTCTCCAGATCAGCGCGCAGACCGTCGATATCCTGGCGCGTGGCGGCCTGGCTGGCTGGATCAGCCTCTGCGCTGACCGCCGGCACGCCATCGGTTGCGGCCACGGCAGCCGGGGCCGGCGTTGGTACGGTGGCAGTTTTTTGCGCTTGCAATTGTTGCTTGAGGCTATCTACGGCGGCTTGCAGCGCCTCTATCTTTTTTTCCAGCTCTTCAGTGCTGGGGGCGGCGGCGTGACTGGCGCCAGCCAGGGCCAGCAAGCTGGCGCCGACCACCAGTTTTTTCCGGTGTTGTTTTGATAATTGCATGCTCAGCGTATCCCTTGATCAAGTCAGTGCGGCGGTGCTGGCCGCGTAATGTTGGTGTTGTGTGTGGCTTGCCTGCTTTGCGGTGGCTAGAGGCAAACAGCGGACTACAGTGGTGGACGGCGAACAACTGCATGGCCTTCTCCGGATAGGCACCGCATGGGCGGGTGGATGTCTTATAAGCAGAGTTCGTGCCAGATCGTATTTGTTAGAAAAATATGGAATAAGGCGGCGGCGTGGCGGGGACGGGCAGACGCAGATGTGGCGAATCAAACAGTTTGTGGTGATGACTGCAGGCTTCCTCACAGGCGGGCGGCAGAAACGCCAACCCAGCGCCTGTGCTGGCGGCCTGGCGGGGTGGAATGGTCATTGCTGAGAAGAGATCGACAGACCGACCGACCCTTACCCGCAGGAGCCTTCATGAGCCTTATTCAGGCGCGCTATGGCAGCGCTCAAACCGCCACCCAGGCAGTTCCCCTCAATGCCACGTTGCAAACCCTGTTGTCCCACCGTTCTGTACGCGCCTTTTTGCCGGATCTGGTTTCTGAAGAAACCTTGAATGTACTGGTGGGCGCGGCGCAATCGGCGGCCACCTCATCCAATCTGCAAGCATGGAGTGTGGTCGCCGTGCGCGAACCGGCGCGCAAAGCCCGGCTGGCTGGGCTGGCCGCCAATCAGGCGCATATCAAGGAAGCGCCTTTGTTGCTGGTGTTTCTGGCTGATCTGTC
Organism: Silvimonas sp.; assembly: GCA_030151005.1. Taxonomy (GTDB): domain Bacteria; phylum Pseudomonadota; class Gammaproteobacteria; order Burkholderiales; family Chitinibacteraceae; genus Silvimonas. The sequence continues at coordinate 1,580 of JASLES010000342.1, read as the reverse complement.
CCGCCTTGAGCGCACGGCACAACGCCAGCAGCAAGCGGTGGGCGGATTGCAATATCTGGAGTCTTTTCTGCTGGCGGCCATTGATGCCGCGCTGGCGGCGCAAAACGTGGTGGCGGCGGCAGAGTCTCTGGGGTTGGGCACCGTTTACATCGGGGCGATCCGCAATCAGCCCGAAGCTGTTGCGGCAGAACTGAATCTGCCCGCGCAGGCATTCCCGGTATTTGGTCTGGTGGTCGGCACGCCGGACCCCGCGCGCCCGGCCTCGGTCAAGCCGCGGCTGCCGCAAAGCGTGGTGCTGCATCACGAACAGTATGCAAGCGCGGCAGAGGCCGCCGAGATCGCCAGTTATGACGATATCCTCCAGGCGTTTTACGCCAGCCAGGGTCTGCCACCGGTACCGTGGTCACAGCATGTATTGGGCCGGGTAAAAGATGCCGCCGCGCTGAATGGCCGTGATCGTCTGGCAGAAGCAGCCAAAACCCTCGGTTTTGGCCTGGTTTGAAGAGAAAAGGAAAAACACATGACCAGCCTGACCCTGGATACGCCAGAACTGGCGCAGCAATATGACGAGATCAGTGACCCGCAGTACGAACATGGCCAGTTTTTGCTGGGCGCGCTGGCGCTCAAGCCCGGCGATGTCCTGCTGGACATTGGCGCCGGCACGGGCCGGCTGAGTGAACTGGCGGCGCGCTACTATGTTGGCCCGCAAGGCCATGTGCATGGGCTGGAGCCGCTGGCGCTGCGGGTCGGGATTGCCCGTCAGCGCGCCTCCGCCAATCACACGGCAGAGGTTGGGCAGGGCGAAGACCTGAGCCGTTATCAAGATGGTCAGTTTGATGCGGTGGTGCTCAACAGTGTTTATCACTGGCTGCCGGACAAAGCGCGCGTGCTGGCCGAAGCGTTTCGCGTGCTCAAGCCCGGTGGCCGCATTGCCATCAGCAGTGCCGCGCGGGAACGGCCGCATGACATCCAGCAGATCATTAGCCGCATTCTTGGCCAAACCGGGCTGGGGCGTGGCCGTGCTATTGGCAGCACACCTTATAAAGTGAGCTTTGCCGAACTGGCAACACAGCTGGAACACGCGGGCTTTCTGGTGGATGAAATCCGCATCCGCCGCTTTGCTGATCGGTTTCCCGACACCCAGTCGGTGCTGGATTTCTCTGCCGCCAGCTCGTTTGGTAACTTCCTCAATGAGTTTTTGCCGGACGTACGCAGGCAGTTGCTGAGCGATATTAATGGTGCTCTGGCGCAGTATCGGCAGGCGGATGGGACGTTGTTGCTGTATCGCAATTTGTTGTTTGCAGTGGGGAAGAGGCCGGAGGCGTAAATAAATAAACCCCAATGCGTGGGGGAAATTCGGAGCGGTAATGGCGTAGGGTGGATTCGGCGCGTGGCGACAATCCACCTTTGTGATGTTTGTTAGCGCCTTCGGCGCGGGTTTGAAACGCATTGGATACCCGGGGTGCCGGGTCCACGTCACTTTCTTTGCTTCGCCAAAGAAAGTAACCAAAGAAAGGCGACCCCAGCCTGGCGGCCCTCCGGGCTTCCCTCAGTCGGTCGGGAGCCTTGGGTCTCCCTCC
>JASLES010000237.1 GCA_030151005.1 Silvimonas sp. | reverse complement strand
GGACTGGACGAGCAATCGGTTGATCGGCTGCTGGCGGCGCAACTCAGCCGGGAACAAAAGCTGGCACGCGCCGACGCCATCATCGATAACAGTGGTAGTCTTGAAGCACTGACCGACCAGGTCAGGCAATGGCATGTCCGTTTCAGTGCGCGCTGACGCAGACAATCCGGCATAGCCTGACTTTTTCGCCTATTGTTAGCAGCAATAACGCTCAATCAGGCGCAATTCATGTGATATTGGCACTCGCAAACGGGGCGACGGGTTTTCAAACGTCCTGGCTTGCTGCAAAATTGATCATCTTTGCCTCCCCTACCTGCCCGGCACACTGTGATTAGCTACGAATTTCCCATTAACGAGCGGATTCGCACCCTGCTGCGTCTGGAAGACATCTACGACCGGACCACCACGCTGGCAGCGCGGGAGCATCCGCTTGACCATCACATTGCGCTGATCGGGTTATTCGAGATTATGGAAGTCGCCAGTCGGGCCGATCTGAAATCCGATCTGCTGCAGGAACTGGAGCGTCAACGGCAGTCATTGTCGGCTTTACGCCACAATCCGCACATTTCAGAAGAAGCCCTGGAACGTGTGTTGACGGATATCGAAGAGACCCATGGCCAGTTGTTACAAATGACCGGCAAAGTGGGACAATACCTGCGGGAAAATGAGTGGCTGATGGCCATTAAACAGCGGCTGGCCATCCCTGGCGGCGCCTGTGAGTTTGACCTGCCCTCGTACCATTACTGGCGCCAGCAAGCGCCAGAACGGCGCAAAGCCGATCTGGAACGCTGGTTGGGCCCGCTGATGCCAATCCGTCATGGCATCCAGATCGTGCTGCGTCTGTTGCGCGATTCGGCCAAGGTGTCGCACTTTACCGCGCGTCAGGGCTCATTCCAGCAAATGTCTGGCGGCAAGACCATCCAGATGCTGCGTGTCACCTTGCCGTCTGACCTGCCCGTGGTGCCGGAACTCTCGGCCAACCGCTACGCCATCAACGTGCGCTTTATCCAGCCGTCTACCTCTGGCGATCGCACCAAAGTAGTAGAAGCGGATATTGAATTTGCCCTGAGTTACTGCAATCTGTAACAACAGATGCATCAAGCCGCAACCTGGTTGCGAAAAGACCGAAACACCCATGACACAAAGCAAACCTCGCCTCGTCACTTGTCCGTCCTGCAAAAAACAGAGCGAGTACTCGGCCGAAAATCCTTTCCGTCCCTTCTGTAGCGAGCGCTGCCGCTTGATTGATCTGGGTGGCTGGGCATCTGAAAGTTATCGTGTCCCGGTAGAAAACGACCCCTACGACGAATCGACTCCGCCGCCCCTGTCATAATCTGGCCATCCCGGCGTCACGTTTTCTTCAATAAATCGTCATTGCATGGTCATGCGTCCCGCTTAATTTCTCTCCATACCCACAGGAGGGAAATGATGCTCCAGACCCACAATACCGCACCGGCTACCAAGAAGCGTCGTCTGACCGTCAGCCTGGCTCAGCATGAAGATGCAATTCGCGCCGCCCAGGCCCTGCGTTACCGCGTATTTGCTGAAGAAATGGGCGCACGCATCCACGCCCGCGAAGCTGGCCTGGATCAAGATCTGTTTGATGCTTATTGCGATCACTTGCTCGTCCAGGATGAAGACTCCGGCGAAGTGGTCGGTACTTATCGCATCCTGCCGCCGCATCAAGCCCAAAAGCTGGGCAGCTATTATTCCGATACCGAATTTGATCTGACCCGCCTGGCGCACATCCGCTCGCAAATCGTCGAGATCGGCCGTTCTTGCGTCCACCCGGACTATCGCACTGGTGCCACCATTACCCTGTTGTGGAGTGGTCTGGCCAGCTATATGCGTGAACGCAATTACCGCTATCTGGTGGGCTGTGCCAGTGTCTCGCTGGCTGATGGTGGCCACACTGCCGCCAGCATTTACAACAAGCTGGCTGAAACGGCGATGGGGCCGGTTGAATGGCGCGTGTTCCCGCGCTGCCCGCTGCCACTGGCCGCACTGAACCAGAAGCTGGATGTCGAGATTCCGCCGCTGATCAAGGGCTATCTGCGTGCGGGCGCACAACTGTGCGGCACCCCGGCATGGGATCCGGACTTCAACACGGCAGATCTCTTTTTGCTGTTGTCCATGCATCAAGTAGATAACCGTTACGCCCGTCATTTCATGCGTTAAGCGCGGTTTAGTCGTCTGGGTGAGACAGTCTGTAATATGACCATTTCGACACCCGACACAAGCAGCTAAACTAATTTGTCTTTGATCAAAATTGAAACAGTTGGGGTGCGTTTTTTCCTCAGAATACTGAGGTAAAGCAGAAACGTGTCCCGCTGTATCGACCGCCATGCCGCTTACCCGTACTGCGCTGCGTATCTGTCGTCTGTCCCGTTTTGCCTTGCACCTGACGCGTGCACTGTACGTGGGCGCCCTGCGCTTTCCGCACATGAGTCAGGCAGAACGGATTGACTACACTCACTGGTGGTCGTCCAGACTGGCAAAGATTCTGGGGATCACCGTGCGTGTGCAAGGCATTGCGCCCGGACTCTACCCACCCAATCACCTGTTGTTATCCAACCACATTTCGTGGCTGGATATCTTCATGCTCAACGCGGTGACGGTGTCGCGCTTTGTCGCCAAGTCAGAAATCCGCGAGTGGCCGCTGATTGGCCGGTTGTGCTGCCACACGGGTACGCTGTTCATCGAGCGTGAGAAAAAACGCGATGCGCATCGCGTCAACAACGTGATGATCGAAGCACTGCAGTCCGAACATTGCGTCGCGGTCTTCCCGGAAGGCACCACGTCAGACGGCTCACGCATCTTGCCGTTCCGGTCCTCGCTAATGCAGGCGGCGCTCGATAGTCGCGCCACCATCCAGCCGGTGTATCTGCGCTATACGGATGCGGACGGCAATTACAATCCGGTACCGGCGTATGTCGACGATATGTCGATTATCAGTTCACTCTGGCAGGTACTAGGCGCGCGTGGCCTACATGCCGAGGTCAATTTTCTGGCGCCTTTCCCGGCCGATCACGCAGACCGCCGCCATCTCACCCAGTTTGTGGAAGCCCGCATTGTCGCGGCCCATCGTGCCTTGAATGATGGCGAAGGCCCGTGTGAAGCCCTGTTTGCCCCGGCCAGCCCGACCGTCGCCGAGAGCACAACGGCGGATCTGGACGAACCCCTGTCACCCCGCCAGATCGCGATCTGAGCGTGGATTGAATGTGCGCTAATGCGCAACAAAAAGGCCGGCTCCTGCGGGGATACCGGCCTTTTTGTTGCGTACCTCCAGCGTTATCCGGCGGTTACTGCCTGATAGCTACGCAACGCTGGCTGTTGCGTCACCTCCGCCGTATCCAGATTCACGGCGGTGAGCTGACCGCCCCAGATACAACCGGTGTCGGTCGCCCAGACTTCATCGCGCATGCGCAGCCCCAGCGCCGACCAGTGCCCACACAATACGCGCGGCGTACGTTTGCGGCCTGCTACGGCAAACCAGGGTTGTAACCCTGGTGGCGCTTGCTCCAGTTCGCCCTTGAACTTGAGTTGCAGATTGAAATGTTCATCCACAAAACGCATGCGGGTGCAGGCATTGACCGTAAAACGCAGCCGTTCGGTTTTGGTTTTCGCCTCACTCCAGTGCGCGGGCTGGCTGCCGTACATGTCTTGCAAGAACGCCCGCCACTGGTCCCCGCGCAAGGTGGCCTCTACTGCGGCAGCCGCTTCCAGCGCTTTGTCTTTGCTCCAGCCCGGCCAGATCCCGGCATGCACCAGCAGGCAGTCGTCCAGATCAATGATAAGTGGCTGAAACCGCAGCCATTCGCAAAAGGCAGCACATTGCGGATGATCCAGAATGGCATCCAGGGTGTCTCCCGCCTTGCGCTTGGCAATGCCCGCTGCCACTGCCAACAAATGCAGATCGTGATTGCCCAGCACGGTTTGCACTGCCTCACCCTGCCCCATGACCCAGCGCAGTACGTCCAGTGATTGCGGGCCGCGGTTCACCAGATCACCCACCAGCCACAAGCGGTCCTGCGTTGCATCAAAATCCAGCTTGCCCAACAACAAGGTCAATTCTTCAAAACAGCCTTGTACATCCCCAATCACATAACGCGCCATTCGTATTCCTTGCCAAGAACAGGCGTGCGCGTACGCACGCAAACGATGGCTGAATTATACGCAGGCCAACCCCGGCTCGCTGCAAGGCAACATGCGTGTTGCCCTGCCAGATGGTCAGACCTGTCATGAATTTGCAATTATCCGGGGATCGCCTTATGCGAATTTAAGATCAATCTCATGGAGCGTAATTCAGCCAGTCGATAACTTTAGCGCCTGATTGCGGCGTGTCACTCTGCGCGCCGGTTGACCAAGACTGGAGCGAACAAGTGAGAATCGGGTACCTGTTGTATGACAGCAATACGGATGTGGATCAGCAGCGCCGACAGATGATGCAGCGCCTGCATTGCCAGGCCGTCTTTGTGGATCAGGGCTCACATACGCGGCGGCAACTGTCCATGGCGTTGACCAGCATGGTTGGGCATGACGTATTGGTGATTGATTCACTCAAGCAAACCGGTTTTAGCGCTTTCCAGTTTTTGTCTTTGCTGGAACAGATTGACCGGCGTGGTGCCACGCTGGAACTCGCATCACCGCCATTGCAGTCCAATACCCCCGAAGGGCAACAACGTTTACTTGAACTGTTGATTCAGCAACTGCGGGTAGAGCGTCCGGGCAACACCCGGCAACTGAGCAAACGGCGTGGTCGCCGACCCAAGCTGGATGCAGAGGCCATGCGCCAGATTGCAGAACGTTTGCGCAGTGGCCTGAATACACGTGACATTGCCCGGCACATGGATGTCTCGATTGCCACGTTGTACCGCTACAAGCGGCTTATTGAAGACGGTAACGAGGTTTGAACTAGGTCACACAATGGGCAAATACGCATCAAAGCGCGTGCTTTCACCATCAAAACTAAAGTCTGGCTTGACCCCAGCCAACCATGGCGCGGTGCGCGGGCGCTTAACCACCACACGTTGACGCGCAATGCGGCGGGCCGGGGCCAGCAGCACGTCAGCGTCAGTATCACCCCCAATCAGAGTCTGGAACGCGTGCATGTCTTTCTTGGCGCGCGCGCGCTTGTCCGGCTCCGGAAACATCGGGTCAAGGTAAACCACGTCGTAACTGGCCGGTTGGCCGTGCTCTGGCAGCCAGTGCCGGGCGTCTTGCTGCTGCAGGCGCATACGGGCGACGATCTGCGCAATATCTGCATCTTCGGCACCGCGCCGCAAGCCGTCCGCCAGCAGTGCACAGGCAACCGGATTACGCTCCAGCATATCTACCGTGCAGCCCAGTGTCGCCAGCACAAAAGCATCCCGGCCCAGCCCTGCAGTGGCATCAAGCACCGTCGGTGTGTTGCCGGCCTTCAGGCCCACCGCTTTGGCAACGGGTTGCCCCCGGCCACCGCCAAATTTGCGCCGGTGCGCCTGGGCGCCTTCCAGCAAGTCGACTTCAACCCGCGCTTTTTCGCCGGCTTCGGCCAACGCCAGGCGCTCCCGGTCCCAGACCAGATAATGACCTGTCGCCGGCGCGTCCGTCAGCAAAGGTAAATCAAACTGCCCGGCCAGCGCCGCGCCAATGCTGCCCGCCGGCGCGATCACGCCAATACTCATGCCCAGCCTCCTGGTACCGCTGTTGGTAATACCACCGGGCCGAATTCTACCGGTTCAAAGGCCGGGCGGTAGCGTACCAGCGGTAAACGCTGCAACGGGTCTTGGCGATAGAACAGTTTGAGTTGTTCATAGACACGCGGGTAATGGGTAACAAGGGCGTGGGGGGTCTCGAAGAAATACTCACTGAAAACGGCAAAACACTCCGCCGGAGATTCAGCGGCGTACAGGTCAATGGGGCTGTACAGGTCGTGGCTGGCCAGCCGGGTCAGATGGTTATAGGCCTCAGAAAAGACGGCTTTCCAGACAGCCGCATCCATCCCGGCATGCAGCGGCGGGCGGCCATTGGCGTCGCCGTTACGCATATCCAGTTTGTGTGCCAGTTCGTGGATCACCACGTTCCAGCCATCTAGCCAAGGTGATTGCGAGACATCCAGCCAGGAGAACAAGACCGGGCCTTCCGGCCGCGCCTGCCCGGCCAGATGCTGTTCCACCTCGTGTACCACGCCGATATGATCGGTATAGCGGTCGCGCGTCAGGAACTGGCCCGGATACATCACCACCTCAGACCAGTCGTCATAGGCGTCAAAATCCAGATTCATGATCGGCAACACGGCCTGCGCGGCGAGGATCACGCGCGCTTGTTCGTCCAGCACCAATCCATGCAGGGGCGTGATGGTTTTGGTGTGCAAAAACCAGGCTGCATGCTCACGCAGGCGCTGCTGTTCGTCAGCGGAAAGGCCAATGAACAAGGGCAGATTGATCGCATTTTGCCACTGCGTATCGTCAATGGGGTTGGCCGCCAGAAAACTGGCGCGGCGGCGCTGACGCAGAAATCCGAACATGCAGACTCAACCGGTTGATGAGTAACCCGATTGAGGTGAGGGGGCCGCCCGGACATTTCAAGCAGATGTCCGGGCGGCAGTCTTGCGGGACAGCGTTATTGGCCGGCGCCTTCCACCACCAGTGCCACTTCTTGCTGGGCCTGGGCGGTAAACGGGTGCAGATGGGTCAGGAACTGGCGGCTGGCCGCAGCCCAGGAGAACTTCTCGGCATGTTTGCGCACGGCATCACGATCCACGCGCAACGCATCCAGACATGCCTTGCCCAGATCGTCGTTCAGTGCGCCTGGACCATCGGTGCCAATCACATCGATCGGGCCGGTTACCGGGTAGGCCGCTACCGGGCAACCGCAGGCCATGGCTTCCAGCAGCACCAGCCCAAAGGTATCCGTGCGGGACGGGAACACAAAGGCATCCGCAGCGTTGTAGACCTCGGCCAGTTCAGTCTGATTGAGTACACCCAGCCAGTGCACACCTTGGGCTTCGCCGTATTTGGCCTTGAGCGTGGCGGCTGCAGGGCCGTCTCCGCACACCCAGCGTGAACCGGGCAAATCCAGCTGCAGGAAGGCTTCCACATTCTTTTCTACGGCCACGCGACCCACGTATACGAAGATGGGATGGCGTGTTTGCAGACGTTCACGTGCGCCTGGTTTGAAGATTTCCAGATCGACACCGCGCGACCACATCACCACATTCTTGAATCCACGGGCTTCCAAATCCTCCACAACCACGCGGGTCGGTACCATGATGGCTTCGGCGGCGTTATGAAAGCGGGCGAGAAAACCGTAGGTCCAGGACAGCGGAATGCCAAAACGCAGTTGCACGTATTCCGGGAAACGCGAGTGATACGCCGTGGTGAACGGCAACTTGTGCTTGATGCAGTAACGCCGCGTTGCCATACCCAGCGGTCCCTCGGTGGCGATATGGATCGCATCGGGCTTGAAGCTCTCAATGAACTGGGCAATTTTCTTGCCCGGCCGCCAGGACAGGCGGATTTCCGGATAAGTCGGGCACGGAAAGGTGCGGAACTGCTGCGGCGTGATCAGCTCGACGGTATGGCCCATCTTGATCAGTTCAGCGCGGGTTTGCTTGAGTGTGCGAACAACACCGTTGACTTGCGGTTCCCAGGCATCGGTCACGATCAGGATTTTCATGCGGCAGCCCCTTGCAGACCCATGGTATCGGACGCTGGCGCCGCCAGTGCCGCGATCTGGGCGGATTGTTCTTCAAAGTATTTTTGCCAGGTCACGATGCGCAGCTCGCCCGTAGGCAGCTCCACCAGCGCGGTCAGGCTTTCTACCCAATCACCATCGTTACAGTACAAAATACCTTCAATCTCACGCATTTCGGCTTTGTGGATATGGCCGCAGACCACACCATCCAGCCCGCGTTCGCGCGCTTCCTGCGCCACGGCGTTTTCAAAACTGCTGACAAAGTTTACCGCCGTCTTGACCTTGTGCTTGAGGTATTGCGACAAGGACCAGTACCCCAGGCCCATGCGGGCGCGCAGGCGGTTGAACCAGTAATTAAGGCGCAGCGTAATGCCGTAAAGACGGTCACCGACAATCGCCAGCCATTTGGCACACTGGACCACGCCATCAAACCGGTCGCCGTGCAGCACCAGTAATTTGCGGCCATCTGCAGTTTGGTGGATCACCTCGTCTTCAATGCGGATGTCACCAAACATCAGCCCGAGGAACTGGCGCGCCGCCTCGTCGTGGTTGCCCGGAATGTAGATCACATGCGTGCCCTTGCGCGCTTTGCGCAGCACTTTCTGGATCACATCGTTGTGGCTTTGTTGCCAGTACCAGGAACGCTTCATCGCCCAGCCGTCGACGATATCGCCCACCAGGTAGAGGTATTCAGATTCAGTATTCTTGAGAAAATCGAGGAGATAATCGGCCTGGCAGCCTGCGGTGCCAAGGTGGATGTCGGAGATCCAGATACTGCGGAATTTCAGCGCGTGATCCGCCATGTCGAAGTCCCAGCCGTTGGTTTGGCGCATATTGCATAGATCAAATGACAACTACGCGTCGGTTTGATGACGGCTTGATGAATCACGCCAGGCGGCTGCGCCTTGACACATTACCCCTGCTGCGTCGATAGTCAGTCCCGGATTTTTTGCCTGCACTGCCTCATCATGAACAAACCTGCCCGCCCCGCTACCCCCTGCATTGCCGTGTGTTCCACCGGGATGGGTGATGACGTCTGCCGTGGCTGCGGCCGCACGTTTATCGAGGTCTCGCAATGGGTCATGATGAGCGAGGCAGAACGCGAAGTGGTCTGGGAGCGGCTGGAGGCACATTGGGCCAAAGCCGGTTTGCCACCGCCGTGGCTGGCGCGCGGCGTCTAAGTCCTCTGGTAATCCCGACACAAGACCCGCCCTGGCGGGTCTTTTTGTTGGCAGCCAGATGCGCTTGTGCCCCGCCGTGACATTTCGCTCTTCATCGAAGCATGCTGCCGTTCGGAGCCATAGACTGAACTCTCCTGGCCCCTATGGACAAACCAGCATGAGTGATCTTTCTGTCCCGCGTGTCGCGCGCCAGACCCGCGCATCTTCGCGCCATCTCACCCTCATCGCCCTGTGCCTTGCCGTCCTGGTCGCCCAGGTGGATACCGCGATCGTCAACCTTGGCGCACGCGCCATTGGCACGGCGTTGGCGGTCGGCACCAGCCAGTTGCAATGGGTGGTTGATAGCTACAACCTGGTGTACGCCGCGCTGTTGCTCACCGGTGGTTTGCTGGCTGATCTAACCGGCCGGCGCCGGGTTTTCATCACCGGTGCTGCGCTTTTCTCTGTGGCCTCGGTGCTGTGTACTCTCGCCCCAAACATCAACGTCCTGATTGCCGGACGAGCACTGGCCGGGCTGGGCGCGGCATTGCTGATTCCGGCCTCATTGGCGTTGATCCGGGTCGTCTGGCCAGACTCGGCAGCACGGGGGCGCGTGCTGGGCATCTGGGCGGGCTGTAACGGGCTGGCCATGGCAATTGGCCCGACGCTGGGTGGGGTGCTGATCCACTATTGGGGTTGGCGCAGTATTTTTGTCTCTGTGGTGCCGTTCAGTGTCGCGGCCGTGGTGCTGGCCTTACTGGCCGTGCCGGAATCCGCCGATCCGCAACAGCGGCATTTTGATGCCGGCGCACAGATAGCGGGTGCGGTTACGTTGGCAGCGCTGGCTTTTGCTGCCATTGAAATGCGGGAGCACTGGCCGCTGGCGGTCGTGACACTGGCGATTGGTGTGCTGGCTTGTGCAGTGTTCCTGCACATTGAGCGGCGGCACGGTGCGGCTGCGCTGGTGCCGCTGGATCTCTTTGGCGTAGCGGCATTCCGGGGTGCGGTGATCGGCACGCTGGGCATGACTTTCGGTATGTATGGCACGTTGTTTCTGTTGCCATTAACACTGCAAGGCAACTGGCATCTTTCCAGTACCCAAGCGGGATTGGCGCTCATGCCGATGGCACTGGTATTCGTGCTCGTCTCACCGTTCTCCGGCGCGGGAGTTCAGCGCTGGGGCGCACGGGTTATGACCTGCGGCGGGGTGCTGGTTATTGCCTGCGGCCTGGCCACCATTGCCCTGTTTGCCCAGGCCACCAGCCTGATTCCGGTCGAAACCGGCCTGGCCCTCACCGGCCTTGGCATGGGCATGGCCACTGGCCCGTTGATGGGTCTGGCCGTCGGGGCTGTCGCCAGCGCACGTGCCGGCACGGCATCTTCACTCATCAACGTAGTACGCATGACCGGTGCCACGCTCGGCGTCGCCATCCTGGGCGCGCTGTACAGCGTAGCGGGTGCCGGGCCAGCGGGGTTGAGCGTCAGTATGGGCTGCGGGGCTGCACTACAAGTGCTCTGCGTGCTGCTGGCGTGGCCGCACATTGCACCGCGCCGCGCCTGAACCGGCCCGCAGTTCATCCGCGCCGGCCGCATTTCATCCCGAATTGGCACGCTTCATCGCACCCTCATCGATCCGGGCGGCATGCTCTTTACACTGGGCTCCAGTTTCTCCCCCCTTTCAAGGAGCCTTTCATGTCACACGTTCCTGGATATGTCTTTGTCATCCTCGCGGTGCTGATTTACATTGGCGTCAAGCGCTGTCTGCCGCGTACGGTCAAGCCAGAGCGCCTGTTGTTGTTTCCGCTATTCATTGTGGGTAGCGGGTTGAACAGCATGCTGGGGCTGTTTCCACATGCCGGCGTGCTCGAGTGGGGCGCCGCGTTGCTGGTTGGCCTTGCCGGGCTGGCAGCGGGCTGGCACCACGCCCGGCGCTGGACGCTATCGTTCAGCCCGGATGGCAGTCAGGTACGCCTGCCCGGAGACCCTGGCTTGTTGATCATTATTTTGCTCACTTTCGGATTTGAGTTCGTGCTGCATTTCGCCATCGCTGCGCATATTTCCTGGGTTAACTCTGCGCTGTTTGTGCCGGCTGCGCTGGCTGTGTGGGGTTTTCTCGCCGGCATGCCAGCCGGCCGCGCACTCAATGTACTGGTTCGCCGGCAACAGGCCCAGACCACTTCAGTGCAGTGGTCCCAATGAATCAGCACGTGGCACCTGTCAGTACGCCAGAACGCTGGGCAAAACTGGCCGATAGCAGCTCTGGCTGGTTTGCACTTACGCTGATTGTGCTCAACAGCCTGATTGGGCTGGGTTTCTGGCTGGGCGGCCGCGGGGACGTTTTGTGGTTTGATGTGTTGATCGCCAACAGCATCGGGTTTGTGGCCTGGGGATTTGGCCGGGTGTTTCTGGCCCGGGGCCGCCAACCTGGTATGTTGATCCGCATTCTGTTTATTGCGCCGGTCAGCGTGATCGTCGGCGTGGCGCTCACCACCTTGACGACAGGTCAGTTGCCGCCGTTTTTCGGGCCGGGCGCCGGCGCGATGTGGCTCCATCTGTTACCGACATTTATCGTCGCCAGCATGGTGTGCGCGCTGGTCACCATCCTGTTTCAGTCCATGCGCATGCGTACCGCGCTGGAGACCGAAAAACGGCGCGCGGCAGAACTGCAGCAGGCGGAAACCGCAGCACGCCTGGCCATGTTGCAAGCCCAGATCGAACCGCACTTTCTGTTCAATACGCTTGCCAACGTGCAAAGCCTGATCAGCCGCGACCCGGAACGGGCCACGCAGATGCTCGATCACCTGAATCGCTACCTGCGCGCCAGCCTCTCCCGCACCCGCAAGCCCCAATCAGCCCTGGCCGAAGAGCTCTCCCTGATTGAAGCCTTGCTATCCATTGCCGCCATCCGCCTGGGTGAGCGCCTGCAATACCACCTGGATGTGCCCATGGCGCTGCGTAACCTCATCTTGCCGCCGCTGCTACTGCAACCCCTGGTGGAAAACGCGCTACTGCACGGGATTGAACCCGCGGTGGATGGCGGCAGCATCACGGTGACGGCCATGCAGGAGGGCAGTAATCTGGTGCTCAGCGTGGTGGATACCGGCGTCGGTCTGGGCGTTAGCAGCCACGTACATGGCGGCGTGGGCCTATCCAGCGTGCGCACGCGCTTGCAGACGCTCTATGGCGAGAGGGCCAGCCTGTCGATCAGCACCCATGCCGGGCCAGGTGTCACCGCCCGTTTGATTCTTCCGCTTTGAGAAAACCGCATGCCCACCGCCCTGATTGCCGATGACGAACCCAACCTGGCCGCAGAACTGGCCGAGCGACTGGGCCGTTTCTGGCCAGAACTGACCATTGTGGCCATGCCGCGCAATGGTATTGAGGCGCTGGCGCAGATCAACGCCACCCGACCGGATTTCTCTTTTCTGGATATCCGAATGCCGGGTCTTGATGGACTCAAGGTGGCAGAACTGGCCACCGATACCCGAGTCATCTTTGTTACCGCCTATGACGAATACGCCGTCGATGCCTTTGATGCCTCAGCGGCCGATTACCTGCTCAAGCCGCTCAGCGACGAACGCCTGCTGCGCTGTATTGCCCGGCTGCAACGCGGCGCGCCTGCACCAGGCCCGGCCGCAGTACCACCCCTCGTCAAGGAGGAAGGCCCGATCCGCTGGCTGACCGTGGGCCTGGGCGATACCACGCATCTGGTGTCGGTAGAGGACGTGGCCTTTTTCCAGGCCACCGATAAATACACAGAAGTGGTCGTAGGCGACAAACGCCATCTGATCCGCACGCCGCTCAAAGACCTGGCGCAGCGGCTGGACCCGGAACGCTTTGTGCAAGTGCACCGCGGCGTGATTGTGGCGCTGGCCGCCATTGATCATGTGCAGCGGGATTTACTGGGCCGCCTGCGCATTCACCTGCGTAACCGGAGCGAAACCCTGCCCGTCAGCCGCGCGTGCGCGGGTCTCTTTAAACAGATGTAGCCGCGCTGCTCAACCAGACCTGCAGCAGTACCCGGATTTCTGCCAGGACCATGTGGCGCAGCGCGGGTTGTTCCTCGCTAGCAATCGTCGTGCCTTTAAGCACATGCAACATCAACACGGCCATGGCTTGCGCCCGCGCTACAGGCAGACCGGGGATGGCCTGTTGCAAAACGCGGCTCATGGCTGCGCGCGAGAGATCACGAAATGCCTGACGAATGTCCTGACTACCGCCGCGCGCGTCGACCAGCGCCAGCACTACACCGCGCTGATCCAGCAAACCCTGGCGTAAATCCAGCAGCGCTTCGGCCAGGCCATCTAGCGTCATCTGCGGCGCCTGTTGTTCCAACACAGTCAGGCCCTGCAGCGTGCTTTGCGCGTAACGTTGCAACAATGCATCTGCCACTGCGCCCTTGGTCGGAAAAAACCGGTACAGCGAGCCAATGGCCGTCTCTGCCCGTGCGGCAATTTCAGTCATGGTGGTTTTATCAAACCCTTTTTCCACAAACAGTGCTGCCGCCGCCTGCAAGATGGCCGCAACACGCTGGCGGCCGCGTTCCTGCTGGGGTTCTACGCTGGGCGTGGTAAGCCGGGGCACCGAACTGGTCTGCTCATCAATCATGGATGCGAAGCATATTTGAGTAATCCTCGCATTATAGGCTGATGATGTAACAGCGCAAATCCATTGCTGGAGGCGTATTCATGGTTTTACCAGATTAACCCGCACTCATTTTATCTACCCATCATTGCAATATGCGAGGATATCCTCTAGTATTTTTGCGAGGATACACTCGCCTTTTGCCAGGCCAATCACCCCATGAATCCAGACCAGATCGAAACCACTCGCGCCGGCTTGCTGGCCAACCAGCCGGTGCGCACCCAATGGCTGGCGTTGCTGCTGCTATCCGCCCTGTTTGGTGCCGGGCTGGGCCGCACCGGCCTGCCGGCTGCGCTGTTACTGGGGCCGATGCTGGCCGGCATTCTGGTCACGGCCAATGGCGGCAACTGCCAGATTGCTTCATGGCCGTTCCTGGCTGCGCAAGCCGTCATCGGCTGCATGATCGCCCGTGCCTTGCCTTCCTGGGTGGGTGGTGGCGTGGGGCAGCACTGGTGGTTGTTTGTTGCGGGCGTGCTCTCCGTGCTGGCCATCAGCACCGGATTGGGTTTGCTACTGACCCGGCTACAGGTTCTGCCCGGCTCCACTGCCATGTGGGGCCTGAGCCCAGGCGCAGCCACCACCATGACACTGATGGCCGAGGCCTTTGGCGCAGACACCCGCCTGGTGGCCTTGATGCAATACCTGCGGGTCATGCTGGTGGCAGCGGTCGCCAGCGTCATTACCCGCATCATGGGTGCGCATGCACCGCAGGGGCCGGCCAATGTGGATTGGCTACACGCCCCAGACTGGCCGCAACTGGCCGCGACCCTGGTACTGTGCGGGGTCAGCATCCTGATCACCCGACAGTTCAAAATCCGTGCCGGGGCGATTCTGATTCCCATGTTTGGCGGTATGGCACTGGTGCATTTCGGCGTCATGAAAGTGGAGTTGCCGCCCGTGTTGCTGGTTGCCGCTTATGCCATTGTAGGCTGGCGCATCGGGCTGCAATTTACCCGCCCGCTGTTGCACTACGCAGCGCGCGCCTTGCCCCGCGTACTGCTGTGCACACTGACCTTGATTGCGGCCTGCGGCGGCCTTGCTGCCGTGCTGGTGTATGTGGCCGGCATCGACCCGCTTACCGCGTATCTGGCTACCAGCCCGGGTGGCGCGGATACGGTGGCCATCATTGCCGCCTCCAGCCATGTTGATGTGCCGTTTGTGATGGCCATGCAAGTCTGCCGCTTTATGACGGTACTGATCCTGAGCCCTTTTCTGGCGCGTTTTATGGCCGCGCAATCGGCCCGCGCTTCTTCTGCCCACTCTAACCAGGCGTGAATTTCATGAGTCTTGTTCTGTTGTTTCTGGCCGGCGCACTGTTGTGCAACGCCCTGCCCCATCTGGCAATGGGTTTGTCTGGCCTGCCGTTCCCGACGCCGTTTGCCAAGCCACGTGGCCGGGGTGATTCCTCGCCGCTGGTCAATTTTTACTGGGGGTTGTTCAATCTTTTGCTGGGGACGGCCATCCTGACCACCCACCCGATCACGCCTGCGTTGAACCTGCCATTTGGTGTACTGGTGGCGGGCGCATTGGCCATCGGCACCCATCTGGCATTGCATTTTGGCGCGGTCCAGCGCGCCCGCCGCGCTTAATCAAAACACGCAGGTCGGTCCACCTTTCGCTGCGCTGTGCATGCGTTTATCCTCGGGAGCTGAGCCCGTAGCATGATCGCGGGATGGCGACCCACAGGCAGACCATGAGCACCCTTGAAGAGAACCGGCTAGGCAATTACCTGAAAAACCGCCGCGCCCGGCTGAACCCGGCGGCATTTGGCTATCCGTCTGCCAATCGGCGCACGCCGGGGCTGCGGCGGGAAGAAGTTGCACTGCGCGCCAGCATCAGCGCCACCTGGTACACCTGGCTGGAGCAAGGCCGTGGTGGCGTGCCGTCCACTGCCGTGCTGGAACGCATTGCCAGCGCGCTCGATCTGACGGCGGCCGAGCGCGAACACCTGTTTTTGCTGGCGCAAGACCGCCCGCCGGAAATCCGCGCCCAGCCACCGGGCACCGTCACGCCGCGCCTGCAGCGTGTGCTGGATGCCATGCCGCTCAGTCCGGCGTTTGTGCGGCGGGCCAACTGGGATATCGTGGCGTGGAATCATGCCGCCACCAAAGTGCTGGCCGACTACAGCCAGTTACCGGTGCATGAACGCAATTCCTTGCGCATGCTGTTTGGTAACCCCTTGGTGCGCGAGCGCATGGTGCATTGGGAAAAAGACGCAGAGGCCATCGTCGCCAGTTTCCGGGCAGAGTCGGCCCGCGTGGGTGCGCCAGAGAGTGTGCGGGCACTGGTAGAAGAACTCACGGCCAGCAGCCCGGAATTTGCCGCCCTGTGGCACCGTAACGAAGTCCGCACGCATGGCGAGGGCACCAAACAGATTCTGCACCCCGTCGTTGGGCCACTCGCGCTGGATTACTCCGTTTTTGCGGTAGATGGGCAGCCAGAACTAAGCATGGTGGTGTACAGTCCGGCGACGGCGCAAGATGTCGAACGCGTCAGATCACTGGTTGAGGGCTAAGCCCGCAGGCCGCCCAGCGTCATGACTGGTAAACCGCCCGGCCCGCGACCCCGTTATTGCAACTGCCCGCGCCACTACGTCAATCAACAATTGATCAATCACCACGACAACCTACCCTATGCTGCCTCTTCTGCTTGCTACTACCCTGTTTTCGCTTGATGGCACCAACCAGCTCGACATGGATTCGGTCAAACGCATGGGCAATGTGGTCACCGTCAGAATGGCCACCAGCGGCCTGAAACTGGATAAAGACCCCCGCATTGCCAACGCCTTGAGCGATATCGAACTGGACTGCACGGCGCACAAAGCACGCATTATTGACTCGTTTTACTTTGACCAGAGCTACAAGCTGGTCAACAAAACCCCGCCGCACGACAACGCGCTGACCCCGTACACCAACGACAGCGTATTTGCGCTGGTTGAAGCCAAACTGTGCGATGTCCCGGCGCCGACGCTTGTCCCGGTCCCCGCCCCTGCCAAGTAAGTCCGGTTTCGGCCGTCCAGCAAAAAAGGCCCGGCGTGGCCTTTTTTTGTCAGGGCAACACCAGTTGCACGGCACCTTCCGCCATGGCCGCCAGCATGGCAGGAGACTCTCCCGCGCGGGCGCGTAGCGCCAGCGAGTTCATGACCCCGCACAGCACCCGTGCCAACGTGGCCGGATCAATAGCCGTAGTGAGTTCGCCACTCTCCACGGCCTCGCGCAGCCGCGCTGCCAGCAGGTCGTCCAGCTCGTGCAGGCCAGCGACAAATGCCTCCCTCACTGCCAGATCATTCACGGCCTCTGTTGCTGCGGTCCCAATCAGATAACAACCGCGTGCGCCTTGCTGCCCCGTTGTGTAGATGGCAATTGCCCGCGTGTAGATGGCGCGTAGCGCTTGAGCCAGGTCCGGGTTGCTGGCCAGTTCTTCACGCATGGCATTGCGGCCCAGTTCCCGATAGCGCGCCAGCGTTTCCAGATACAACGCATGTTTATCGCCAAATGCGCCGTACAAGCTGGGTTTGTTCATACCGGTGGCGGCCGTCAGGTCGTCCAGAGAAGTGCCGTTAAAGCCGCTATCCCAGAACGCATCTCTGGCTTGCGCCAATGCCTGGTCTGCATCGTAGGCTTTGGGCCGACCACGCGGACGGGCAGCACTAACAGCCGGGTCTGTTGATTTTCGTACCATTTGGTAAATTAATTTCTTGACGGGTGAAGATCACCGGCATAATTTATTACTACACGGTACAAAAATCAACCACCAGGAGAAGCATCATGCAGGTTTACTTTGCGCCACTGGCCTGTTCGGCGGCCACACGCATTGCGCTTTATGAAGCCCAGGCCGGGGCGGATTTCATCTACGTGGATATCCATACCAGGCCGGGCGAGCGCTTGCTGGCAGATGGTTCAGACTTTCATGCGATCAACCCGATGGGGCAAGTGCCGGCAATCCGTACCCGTAATGGCGAGATCATTACGGAAAACCCGGTGGTACTGCAGTATGTGGCAGATCAATACCCCCAGGCACAACTGGCGCCTGCGGGCGGTATGGAGCGCTACCGTTTGCAGCAGTGGCTTAATTTCATTGCCACAGAGCTACACAAAGCCACCTACATTCCGCTGCTGGATCGGCACAGTCCAGATGGCGCCAAAGCATTTGCCCGACAGAAGCTGGCGTTACGCTTGGGTTATCTGAGCCAGCAACTGGCCGGGCGTAATTATCTGATGGGCTACTTTACCGTGGCCGATGCCTACCTGATTACCGTGCTCAACTGGTCGCCCTATGCCGGCATTGAGTTGTCTGAATGGCCACACGTGCAAGCCTATGCGCAGGCCCTCAAGCAACGCCCCAGCGTGGCACGAGCGCTGACTGAAGAAATGGCCGCCTATACCGAAGAAATGAGCCACTAATCAAGCGCGGGCGATCAAACGCAAAACGCATTCAGCCCTTGGTGGCCCCAAAAGTCAGGCCGGCCACAAAATGCCGTTGCATGGCAAAAAACATCAGTACGGAAGGCAGCGCCGCCAGGATCGAACCGGCACTCACCAGGTTCCACGCGGTCACCCACTGACCACGCAAGGCGGCGACCCCGACTGTTAATGGCGCAGCGTCGTCACCTTGCGTCAAACACAGCGCCCAGAAGTAGTCATTCCAGACAAAGGTGAAAACCAGGATAGACAGCGCGGCCAGCGCGGGCCGGATCAGCGGCAGGATAATGCGCCAGAAAATCGCCCACTCGCCGGCCCCTTCAATCCGGCCGGCTTCAATCAGCTCATAGGGCAGCTGCTTGATGAAATTGCGTAAAAACAGCGTGCAAAACCCGGTCTGGAAGGCAATGTGAAACAGCATCAGCGCCCACAGTGTGTTGTAGAGCCCCATCTGCAAAAAGAGGTCACGCACCGGGATCATCAGGATCTGGATCGGCACAAAATTGCCGCCGACAAAGGTGGCAAACAACGCCAGGTTGCCGCGAAACTGGTATACCGCCAGTGAAAACCCCGCCATGGCCGCCAACGCAATTGCACCAATGACGGCGGGCACGGTGATCATCACGCTGTTGAAAAAGTAATGCAGCATGGGCGAGGTGGTCAGCGCCTCGTGGTAATTGGCGATCAATGCAAAGTGTTTGGGCCAGCCCCAGTAATTGCCTTCGGTGAGTTCTTCGGTAGAGCGGATGGATGTCACCATCACCGCAATCAGCGGCAGCAGCCAGACCAGCAAGGCCAGCGGCAGGGTAAGTTTGTACAGGCGCCGGTTAAGGGGCTTCCAGTGATCAATAGGCATGGGGAACATGGCGGTCTCTCTGGTCGGTCTTAATGCTCGTTACGCAGCAAGCGCCGCAAATGCCAGGCGATATACACCAGCATGATCGCAAACAGCACCACGGCAATGGCGGCGGAATAGCCATAGCGGTAGTACTTGATGGCCTGGTCGTACATGTAATACGCCAGCACGGTGGAGCTCTCAAATGGGCCGCCGCTGCTCATCACCGAGATCAGATCAAAGCTTCTGAGCGCGCCGATAATGGTCACCACCATGGCCATAAAGGTGGTGGGCCGCAGTTGCGGCAGTACCACGTGCCACAACAGCGCCCAGCCCTTGGCGCCCTCCATGCGCGCGGCTTCAATCTGATCCGCATTCAGCCCGGTCAGGCCGGTCAGATACAGAATCATGCAATACGCGGTTTGCGGCCACAGCGCGGCAAACACAATGCCAAAGGTCACGTAATGGGCGTCGCCCAGCACCGGAATACCGTGGCCCAGAATCAGCGCCAGCAAACCAAAGGTGGGATCGTAAAACCAGCTAAAAATCAGCCCGACCACCACGCCAGACAAGACAAATGGCGCAAAGAACAGGGATTTGACCAGCCGGATGCCGGCCACCGCCTGGTTCAGATACAGCGCAATCGCCAACCCCATGGGCGGGGCCAGCAAGAACAGCAGCAACCACAACAGGTTGTTCTTGAGCGCGGTGTAAAACGTGGGCGCGTGAAATAACTCCACGTAATTGGCCAGCCCGACAAAGGTTTTGTCGGTCATACCATCCCAGTTATAAAAGCTCAGCGAGATACTTTTGATAATCGGGTACAGCACAAACACGGCCACCATCACACAGGCCGGCGCCAGGAACAGCCACGCCGCCCGCCGTTGCCGCCGTGCGCTTGGTGAAAGCCGCTTGCCTGCGGGTCTGGCGGCCGGAACAGCCAGTGGCTGCAGCGGTGCATCCGGTACTGAGTCGATCACGCGTTCATCTCCAGGCCATGCCGGTATGAAAGATTGGCCGCCCGCCAGCCAGGCCAGCGGGCGGCGCCAGGCTTACTTCTTGTAGATGCGCTTACGGGTTTGTTCCAGCTGCGCCAGAATGGTGTCGATCTGGCTTGGGTCAGACAAAAACTGCTGCATGCCCTTCATGCCTTCATCGGCCATTTCTTTGGTCATGTCACGATCATAAAACTGCGCAATACCGCCCCGGGTTTGCGACAGAATCTGGAAACCAATCTTTGAGATCGGGTCTTCCGGTTCTTCGGCCTTGCTGTTGGCCGGCAAAGAGCCCAGCCCCTTGGCCAGGCGACCGCTGATTTCCGGCGTGCCGACAAACGCCAGGAAGGCATGCGCATCTGCCTTGTTTTTGGCCTTGGCCGGAATATGCAAAGACTCTACCGGGCCATCTTCTGCCGTCGGTACTTTGGCGTCGATGATCGGGAACTGGAAATAACCCATGTTCGGCTTGACGTTGGCGGGGAACCCGGCCGAGATAAACGTACCCATCAGCATCATGGCGGCCTTGCCCTGGAACAGGAACGGCTGGGCGGCATCCAGATCATAAGAGAGGGCGTTGTCGATGAAGTATTTATCGTCGATCAGGCCCTTCCAGGTGGTATACACCTTCTTCACCCGGGCATCGGTATACGGTACTTCGCCGGCCATCAGCTTCTGGTGGAAGGCGTTGCCGTTGATGCGCAGGTCCAGATAATCAAACCAGCCAGCCAGTGTCCAGGCGTCGCGACCACCCACGGCAATCGGGGCGATCCCGGCAGCTTTGAGCTTTTTGCAAGCATCAATGAATTGATCCCAGGTTTTGGGCTCACCACTGATGCCTACTTTCTGGAACAGATCCTTGCGATAGAACATGCCCCAGGAGTAATACACCGTCGGCGCGGCGTATTGCTTGCCGTTCCAGGAAGAGGCCTCTTTGGTAGAGGCATAGGTTTCGTTCCAGCCATTTTTAGCCCAGTCACCCGAGAGGTCTTCCAGCAGGCCACGGCGGGCGTAATACGCCATACGTTCACCGTCATGCCAGTTCACGACGTCTGGCGCCACGGATGCCAGCCAGCCGGGCAACTGCACTTTGTAGGCTTCTTCATCGACAAAGGCGACCTTCATCTCGATATCCGGATGTGCCTTTTTGAAATCATCAAACACGGATTGCCAGACCGCGCGCTGGCTGGCGCCCTTGAAGGCCACATTGATGGCCAGCGTACCGGCCTGCGCCAGCGCGCCGTAACACAAGCCGGCGGCGGCCAGTGTCAAACCCAGAATGCGAGTGCGTACCTTGCTCATTGTTGTCTCTCCTGCAACGTTGTATTTGCCTGCTTGAATGAGAACACTGCTTCACTGCACTTGACCGGGCTGGCGGTAAATCGCCACCCCTTGCGGTTCGACACGCGCTGAACCGACCACAAACGCGCCCGCATCGACATCAACAATGTCATGCGTGGCCTCACCGTAATTGAAGACATAAACCAGATCCCCCCGTCGGCTGATGCGCAGGGTTTCATCCAGCATTTGCGGCTGTAGCCCGGCGCGTTGGGCCACGCCAGCCAGAATGGCGCGGGTGCCGGTGTCGCTGAAAATGCTGGCGAGGTAATGCACCTTGCCGTGCCGCAGGATGGCCGGCGCGCCATCCGCAAACGTGCCCAGCACCTCGACGGCGGGCGTTGTTTCGATCAGATCACGCCAGTGCTGCGCCACCAGCCGTGGCAAACCCAGTGCCACGGCATCTACGGCCTCCGTGACGTTGGGGCGCAATGACTCTACGCGCCAGACGCGCACCGGCAGGATGCTGGCCAGCGGGCCAGGCGGTAATTGCGCCGGAATCTGTACGCTGGCTGTTTTGGAACCGGTACGCGGCCCCAGGACAACTTGTGCGCCACTGTCAGCCAGGCGCTGCGCCAGATCATCCGGCACCACCGGCAACGGCGGCACCACAATCAGGCTGTAACCCTTCAGGCTTGCCGTGGCCGGGATGATGTCCACATCAAACCCCAAGCTGCGTAGCGCGCTGTAATACCCAAAGGCAAAACGCGGGTAGTGAAAATCTGCGCCTTGCGGGTGGATTTCGAACAGCCATTTGGCTTCGTAGTCATGGATAAGCGCTACCCGCGTTTTGATCGCGCCATCGGCGCCACTGGCCAGCACCTGGCGGATTTCTTCTGCCGCGCGGGCGGCTTCCGCCGCGCCGATATCCGGTTTGTTGTCCGGGGTGTTGAGACCGGCGTGCATCTGTTCTTGCGCAAACGGTGCTTGCCGCCAGCGGAAATACGATACGCAGCCCGCGCCATGCGCCAGTGCTTCCCAAGTCCACAAGCGCACCATGCCCGGCAGCGGCGCGGGGTTCCACGGCGCCCAGTTCACCGGGCCAGGTTGTTGTTCCATCACCCAGAACGGCAGGCGGGACATGCCCCGGTAAAGATCATGGTTG